>USMO01000193.1 GCA_900555785.1 uncultured Eubacteriales bacterium
CCGCCCTGCACAAGCGCCCGGACCGCGGGCTTCTGGCGGGGCTTTACGAACTGCCGAACGTGCCGGGGCACCTGGATGCGGACCGCGTGACCGAGTTGGTCCGGGGCTACGGCTTTGAGCCGCTGCGCGTCCGGCGGGTGGAGGACGCAAAGCATATCTTTACGCACATCGAGTGGCACATGATTGCCTATGACGTGCGCATTGCAGCTGAGCCGGAAGGGGAGCATGTCACCTCCGGGCTGCGGCTGGTCGGACAGCGTGAACTGCACGAGCGGTACGCCGTTCCGTCCGCGTTTTCGGCATACACGAAATACCTCTGAGCGTAACATGATAACAAGAAACAGGAGGCTTGCAGATGAAGCACATCTTTATTCTGAACCCAGCAGCGGGACGTATCAACTCGTTTGAGAGCATCGAGGGCGAGCTGAAACAGGTCTACGCCGCCGGGGGGCTGGACTATCAGATCTATGAGACCAAGGCGCCGGGCGACGCGACCGCTTACATCCGCGACTATTGCCGCATGCATGACGAACCGGTCCGCTTTTATGCCTGCGGCGGCGACGGGACCCTGAACGAGGTGGTCAACGGCGCAGTCTGGTTCCCGCAGGCATCGGTCGGCTGCTATCCGTGCGGGTCAGGAAACGACTTCGTAAAATACTACGGCGGCAAACAGCATTTTCTGAACCTGCAGGCGCAGATTGACGCGACCGAGCATTCCATCGACCTCATCCGGGTCGGGAGCCGTTATGCGATCAATGCCGCGCACTTCGGCTTTGATTCCTACGTTGCAAAGACCATCATGAGCGTGCGCCGCAAGAAGCTGATCGGCGGGAAGAATGCATACACGACCAGCGTCATCGCCGCGCTGTTCAAGGGCATGAAGAACCAATGCCGGGTGACAGTGGACGGCAAGCTCTTGAATCCGGCAGAAAAGCTGCTGCTTTGCACGGTCGCAAACGGGCAGTATGTGGGCGGGTCTTTCCGCTGTGCGCCGCGCTCGGTTGACTGCGACGGCTGGCTGGAGGTCTGCCTGGTCCGTCCGGTTTCCCGCATCCGCTTTATGCAGCTGATTAAGGATTACACGAACGGCACGCACCTGAACAACCCGAAATTTGACGGCATTCTGGAATACAGCCGAGGAAAGCGGATTGAGGTGAACGCGCCGGACGGGTTTGTCTATTCGTTTGACGGCGAACTGGTGACGCAGAGTCACTTTACCATCGAGGTTGCACACCGCGCAATCCGGTTTGCGGTGCCGTGGGGCGCAAAGCCGATTGTGGATCCGGAGTGGATTACGCCGGAATGTGCCGAGGAGGAACGGCAGGCGCTCGACAGCCGGGTTTGAAAAATTCTTCCTGTTATGATGCCATCGGTCGCGTGCCCGTTCCGAAATCAGGAAATCCGGATAAAAAACGCAAAAAATACTAAAAAGCTATTGACAAAATGGGTCGAATAGAGTATAATATAATAAACTGGCAAGGAGGATAACTTCTATGAACAAGATTACCGAACTTTTACATACCGGCGTTGGGGATATGCTTGTGAAATTCAATAACCGCTTTGACTGGCTGGTTGATAAACTGGGATGGAACCATACGGTCTATTACGCGTTTGCAATTGCGGTTGCGGTTGTGATGGGGCTTTGGGCAATGCGTCTGATCAAGCCGATTTGCGCGGTTCTGATCGGCGGTATCGGCTATCACGGCGGTATTACGCTTTACCGGTTCCTTGTCGGACATGTCGGATTTATGGAAAAGTGGCCCGAATGGGGCATGTACATCCTGGGCGGCGTGCTTGGCGTTCTGCTTGCGGTTCTCGCATGGAACAAGTGCCTGCATGCTGTGCTGGTCGTTTATGCGGTCCTCGGCTACTATCTTGCCATCAACTGCATCGTCAACAGCGTTTGGGTCGGTGTTGCAGGTGCGCTCCTGCTGGCGCTGCTGGCAGCTTGCGTTGTTCGCTTTGCCTTCATCCTGCTGGCTGGCACGGGTAGCGCTTACCTGCTGGTGCTGGCGCTTGGCAAGCTGCTGCCGAAGGTTTCCTTCCTGCAGCTGGCAAGCAGCGACAGAGTGGTTCCGCTGTGCGTATTCGGCACGGTTGCCATCGTTCTGACGCTCATCCAGAGAGAGACCACCAGAAGCTACGAGCTTTGATCAGAAAGCCTCCGGGATTTCCGGAGGCCTTTTTGTGTCTTCTCCTACATCTGCTTGCGCATTTTCTCCAGCGCCGCTTTTTCCAGGCGGGAGACCTGCGCCTGCGAGATGCCGATCTCTCCTGCGATCTCCATCTGCGTTTTGTTGCGCCAGAAACGCAGTTGGATGATGTTTCGCTCGCGTGGGGTCAGACGTTTCATGGCATCGCGCAGGACGATGTTTTCCAGCCACAGCGCGTCGCCGTCGGTCGTGTCAGAGAGCTGGTCCATCAGGTAGAGGGCGTCCCCGCCGTCGTTATAGACCGGTTCATAGAGGGAGAGCGGTTCGACGATTGCCTCCATTGCGCCCAGGACCGCCTCTTTCTTTTCACCCAAGCGTTCCGCAATCTCCTCGGCGGTCGGTTCCCGCTCGTTTTTGGCGATCAGTTCCTCGCGGACCTGCAGAGCGCGGTATGCGAGGTCGCGCGTGGAGCGGCTGATGCGGATGGCGTTGTTGTCGCGCAGATAGCGCCGGATTTCGCCGATGATCATCGGCACGGCGTAGGTGGAAAATTTGACATCCAGGTCAAGATTGAAATTGTCAACGGCTTTGACCAGCCCGATACAGCCCACCTGAAACAGATCGTCCATGCTTTCTTTCCGTCCCGCAAAGCGCTGGACGATGGACAGGACCAGCCGGAGATTGCCGGAAATCAGTTCGGCTCGGGCGTTCGCATCTCCCGCGCGGGCGCGGACCAGCAGCCCGTGCTTCTCTTCATCTGTCAGAACCTTCAGCTGCGCGGTGTTTACCCCGCAGATTTCAACCCGGTTTCGTTGCATGCTTAACCCTCGTATCTTGTGATACCCAAAGTATTGCCGCGCCGCACTGTCTGTTATACAGGAAATTCCTGCCGGGAGGGAAGACCTTGGGGCGCTGCCCCAAACCCTGCTTAGGGGGCTTCTTTCGGAGAAGC
>USMO01000194.1 GCA_900555785.1 uncultured Eubacteriales bacterium
TCGGGCGGCGTTTCGGCTGCGTCCGCGCTGACCCCGCCTCTTGCATCCGCGCTGCTCACGGCGTTTGCCGTTGGGTGGTCGGGGCTTTCGGTGCATTGTCAGGTCCTGTCGGTCAGTGACGGTCGCGGGCTGCGCATGCGGCGGTATTTTCTTGCCAAACTCCTGCACGGCGCGCTGACCGTTGCCGGGTTTGCGTTGGTTCTGCATCACGTGCCCTCGCTTCTGGCCCCGGCTGCCGAATCTGCAGAAGCCTTTGCGCCCGCTGCCGGTTTTCCCGCCGTCACGGTTCTGTTCCTCTGCTGCCTGCCGTTGCTGGTTCGGAAACGCTCCGGCAGGGCGGGAACCTGACAGCAAACAAGCACCCCGCAGCCATTCTGTCTCCCTTTGGGAGCTACAGAGCGGCACACGGGGTGCTTTGCTTTATTTCCGCTTTTTCCGTTTCGGTTCGCGGTCGGATTCGGGATACTGGACGTTGAACAGCCCGGTAAATTTAATGTCCTTCAGCCCCAGCAGGTAGGAAATGCCGCTGATGAGGATTGCCGGAAGCGGCAGCAGGAAATACACGAACCAATAAGAGTTCAGCGGATTCCCGCCCACATGGTTGGCAAGCAGCCCGGTATACATTCCTTCCAGGATGTGTACCGCCGTTCCCGCAAAGCCGCCCAGCCCCGAGAAGAAGGACACGTCGCACAGCAGATTTCCCAGCATGATAAAGATCGCCAGCAGCCAGTTGATCAGGTTTGCCGCAACCGAGAGCAGCGCGCCGGTAAACGGCTTTTTCGGCTTTCGTCCCGCCTCGACAGCTGCGCGGTCCGCAAAGCCCAGCTCCCATGTCATGGTATAGAGCAAAAACAGGTAAAACACGATGGCGCATGCGCTGGTAACGTTCCGCAGCACCGTATTCTGGGCGCGTCCGGCTGCAATCGCCAGCACCAGCCCGAAGATGGACGTCGCGAATTGGTTCAGGAACATCCGCACCATTTCATACGACCTTGTTCGGAATAACTCTTTCATAAAGACCTCTCACATCGGATCAGGATAGTGCTATTATATCGGAAATAACCGAACTTTTCAACCCGCGGCGACGATAATTTACACTTTATCAACTAAAATCTTAAAATATGGTGTATAATAGTAGTATCCTCGCGGAAAGGAGGCAGACGACTTGCAGCAATTGATCTCCGTGAAGGAATTTTCGCCGCTGATTCAGGAGTACGCGTCCTACAAGACCTCCATTCAGGGCTGCTCGCAGAAAACCGTTGGCGAATACCTCCTGGATCTGCGCACGTTTTTCCGGTTTCTGATTGCCCGCGACCTGGACATCACGCCGGAAACCGCCGAATTTTACAGCATTGACGTCAGCGCGGTCGGGCTGGACCGGCTGCGTGCCGTGACGCAGGATGACATCTATCAGTTTCTCTTTTATGTCGGGACGACGCGCGGCAACCATTGGTCTGCCCGGGCGCGCAAACTGGCGTCCATCCGGTCCCTTTACAAGTATCTGGTCTCCAAGCGCCATTATCTGACCGAAAATCCGACCGTTGACATCGACTCCCCCAAGGCGCAGAAGACGCTGCCGAAGGTGCTCTCCCTTGACGAGGCGCTCCGCTTGCTGGAAGCGGTTCGCACCGACACCGATGCGCCAAATCATGTGCGCGACTATGCCATTCTGACGCTGTTTCTCAACTGCGGCATGCGTGTTTCCGAGCTTGCCGGCATCAATCTGACCGATCTGGAAGACGATCTGCGCTCGCTTCGCGTAACCGGTAAGGGCAGCAAAGAGCGCGTGATCTATCTCAACGATGCCTGCCGTTCCGCTCTCTCCGATTACCTGAAGATTCGCAAAAGCGACCGTTACCGTGCCGTGACCGACAAGGCGCTTTTCCTCAGTCAGCGCGATGTCCGCATCAGCGTCAAGATGCTGCAGGCGATGGTCTACCGTTACTTAAAGCGCGCCGGGCTCGGCTCCAAGCACTATTCCGTTCACAAGCTCCGTCACACCGCCGCGACCCTGATGTATCAATCCGGCAACGTGGACGTTCGCGTCCTCAAGGACATCCTCGGTCACGAACAGCTCAACACCACCCAGATCTACACCCACGTCAGCAACCGCGAAATGGAGGAAGCCATGTCCCAAAATCCCCTTGCAGGGCTGACCGCCTCTAAGAAGTGATCGGAGGGGAAGACCTCGGGCTTTGCCCGAACCCACTTAGAACCTTCTTGAAAGAAGGTTTTAAGAATTCGAAGAACTTTAACGAAAAGGCTATGCACCGCATTATTTGAGCCGTTGATTTTCAAACGCGCTCGAAATGCGGTGCATAGCCCTTTCGTTAAAATTCTTGGGGTCCTTAGACCCTTCTTCTAAGAAGGGTCTAAGCGGGGTTTGGGGCAGAGCCCCGAGGTCTTCCCCCTCCCAACCACCTCTTAGTGGTGGTCCCCCTTCATGCAGCGGACCATGACGTCGACGACGCCGTCAACCATTGTGCGCTGGTCGGGACCGAGACCGGAGAGTTTTTCGTTCAGCATAGAGACTTTAAGGTCGTAGTTGGCGGTCACGACATCCTGCAGAACGCAGTCGGTCGTAACGCCGATCTGATTGACGATTTCGATAAAGGTTTCGAGAGAGGGCAGCTTTTCGCCGCGCTCGATGGAGCCGATGTAATTCACGCTCAGCCCGGCGCGTTCAGCCAGGGTTTCCTGCGTCATTTTTCTTGCCTTCCGGTATTTCCGGATATTCTCGCCAATCGAACTGTAATCCATCGAAACCTCCTGGCAGAACTTCTGCTACTTTTAGTATAGATTTTCTGCCGTCAGATGAGAACCCTCTATTTGGAAGACAGCCACACGTTTGGCGTTGCTTTTTGTCGAAAAGAGAAGAAAAAGGTAAAAGAAAAGGGAATCCTGTCGAATCGGATTCCCTTTTGTCAGGCATGTTACAAGCACAAGAGAACCTCCGGGTCAAGAGGTCCCCTCAAGGCGGGCGGTCAGCGCCCGGCGCGTCTGCTGCCTTGCAGCCGCTTCAGCAGGAAAGCGCCGCCCAGCATCAGGACCGGGAAAAAGATCGCCGCAAGGATCCCCAGGTGCAAATTATCGCC
>USMO01000195.1 GCA_900555785.1 uncultured Eubacteriales bacterium
CGGTCCCCCATGCGCCCGTCCAGCTTGATAACCGGGCGGGTCACGTTGCTTTCCAGCGCCGACCGTACCGTGTAGTAGACCGCATCGAAAATCGCCTTTTCGTTGGAAAATTTGACCTCCAGCTTGGCGGGATGCACATTGACATCCACCCGCGCGGGGCTGACCGTGACGAACAGCACGCAAACCGGAAATTTTTCGGGCGGCATATAGGAAGTATACGCCTGCTCCAGCGCCGCCATCGCGGTCTTGCTCTTGACGTACCGCCCGTTGACAAAAATGTTCTCGCCGCCCCGGTTGGCTTTGTAGTTGTCGGTCCTGCCGATAAAACCGCTGACCTCAATCCCGTCCTGCTCGCTCTGCACCTCCAGCAGCCGGTTGGCAAAATCGCGCCCGAACAGCGCATAAACCGCGCTTTTGAGGTTGCCGTCCCCAGCCGTTTCCAGCTTCAGGTTACCGTCTGCCACCAGCCGCACCGCAATGCCCGGGTTGGACAGCGCAATTTTTTCGACATACGTCGTCACCGCCATGGTCTCGGTAATATCCTTTTTGAGAAACTTTCGCCGCGCCGGGACGTTTGCAAACAGGTTCTCCACCAGCACCGTGGTGCCGACCGAACAGCCCTGCTCGGTCACGGTCACGTTCTCTCCGCCGTGCGCCTCCAGCATGGCGCCGAACTGCGCGTCCTTCGTGCGCGAGAAGATTCGCAAATCGGACACCGACGCAATCGCCGCCAGCGCCTCGCCACGGAACCCCAGCGTTGCAATGCCATCCAGGTCTGACGCGCTGCGGATTTTGCTGGTTGCATGCCGCCGGATTGCCACGGGCAGGTCCTCTGGCACCATGCCGCAGCCGTTGTCGGTCACGCGCATCAGCGTCACACCGCCGTGCTGAATCTCAACGGTGATTGCCGTTGCGCCCGCATCGATGGCATTTTCCATCAGTTCCTTTATGACCGATGCCGGCCGGTCAACCACCTCCCCCGCCGCAATCAGGTTCGCCACGGCGAAGGACAATACATTGATCTTTCCCATTCTCAGCCCTCGGTCAGTTCTATCCGGACCTGCAGCCCGGTGCGGTAGGTTTCCAGCAGCTGCTCCCATGCAAGGTCGCGCAGCTTGTTGCGCACCGCCAGACCCTGCATTGCCGCCATGTCCTCGCGCTCGGTCTCGCTGACCGCCACGCGGCAATAGACAACCGCCGTGCCGTCCTTCTGCTCCACGGTGCCGGACAGCGTTTTGCCGTCAGTCGGGAGGGAGAAAATCGCCCCGTCGGTCGCTTCCCCGCCCAGCCCGCGATAGAAATAGCTTGCCTTTTTCCGGGTCCCGTTCCGGTCCGCGCAGGCGCTGTCAACGCTCTGCCCTGCACCGACCACTGCCAGAAATGCCTCCGCGTCTGCCCGGTTCGCAAACACGAACTGCTCCGCGCGCGCGTAATTGTTCGCGTTCTTCAGCCACTCCGCAAACGAGGTGTCGCTCTCCAGCTCGGTCCCGGCAAACAGCTTTTCCTGCGCCAGGCGCTGCAGTTCCGCAACCGCCAGCATGCGCCGGAAGTGGTGTTCGGTCAGGTTTTGCTCCTTCAGGGCATCCTTGTAGGCGCTTTTCCCGCCGTAAGACTCAATCGCCGATTTCACCCCGGCATCCACCGCGTCCTGCACGCTCTCGTCGTCCACCCCGACACCCACAAGCGCTTTTGCCGCCGCGAGAATGGCGCGGTCTTCAATCAGGAGTGCGTCAAGCTGCGCGTCCCGTTCCTCGTCGGAGAGCCCGTCCCCGAGCCGCGCTTTGAGGTACCGGTACTCCTCGTAGAGAATCGGGTCCCCGCCGCAGTCGCCCACGACCTCGGTATCCTTGCCGCTTTTGCAGCCAAGCATCCCGCCGCACAGCAGCCCCAGCAATAGCCCCAGCGGCAGCAGGCGCCGCCAAATCATCTGTTTCATGTTGCATCCTCGCTTTCTACTGATATTATACAGGATAAATGTGATTTTTCTGTTAATACGCGCGGCTGTGCGCGGAAAATTTTTCGAAAGCCATTCCTTTTTGGGCTGGTTTGTGTTATAATGGGAGGGAATGACGATAGCTTCGGCAAAGGAGGAACACCGATGAAGCAGGATTACAAGATTGCGCTTTCAAAGATTGTTGAGGAATTTCACTTTGAGGTCCTGGTGCGCCCCGAAAAATTTGAAGAAATTATGGTAGAGACGCCCGAGGTCAACCGTCCGGGGCTTGCTCTGGCGGGCTTTTACGGCGATTTCAAGGCAGAGCGCATTCAGCTGATCGGAAAAGCCGAGACGTCCTATCTGCAGTCCATCGAGCCGAGCACCAAGCGCGTGATGCTGCAGAAATTCGTTGATGCGCACCCGGTTGCGATTCTCTACACAACCAATCTTCCGGCAGATCAGGCGCTGATTGAGCGTGCCGAGCGCGAGCAGATTCCGGTTCTGCGGACCGATGTAAAGACCAGCCCGATTATGTCGAGTCTGATTGCGTCGCTGAACAACTATCTGGCGCCCCGCATCACGCGGCACGGCGGCTTGGTGGAAGTTTACGGCGAGGGCTTGCTGCTTTTGGGTGACAGCGGGGTTGGCAAGAGCGAAACGGCGATTGAGCTGGTCAAGCGCGGGCACCGTCTGATTGCGGATGATGCGGTGGAAATCAAGCGGGTATCCGAAAAGACGCTGATCGGCACGGCGCCCGAGATGATTCGGCACTATGTGGAGCTGCGCGGCATTGGCATTGTGGACGTGCGGCGTTTATTCGGTATCGGTGCGGTCAAGGAGACCGAGCGGATTGACCTGGTGATTCAGCTGGAAAACTGGGTGGAGGGCAAGATGTACGACCGCCTGGGCATGGATGATGAGACGATCAACATTCTGGGCTTGAACATCCCCTGCGTCACGGTCCCGGTCCGCCCCGGCAGAAACCTTGCCATCATTCTCGAAATCGCCGCAATGAACAATCGCCAGAAAAAAATGGGCTTCAACACCGCCCTCGAGTTCAACAAGCGCCTGATGGAACAGATGGGGATTAAGGAGTGAGGGAAGACCTTGGAGGGAGAAGGGACCCCCTTTCGGGTGGGGTCCCTTCTCCCTC
>USMO01000196.1 GCA_900555785.1 uncultured Eubacteriales bacterium
GTTCTTAGGGGTGACTGGTTGCGCAGCAACCAGTCAGTAGCGCAGCGTTGCTTCTACCGAAAGAAGCCCCCTAAGCAGGGTTCGGGGCGGCGCCCCGAGGTCTTTATACCTTAAATCTTAAAGCACTTCTTAACCGATGCGTAGTCGCCGAGGACGAGGAGGGTCTTGCGGTCGGTCAGGAGGGTGGCGGGGGAGATGGCAACGTCGAGCTTGCCGTCCTGCTTCACCGCCATGATGTTGATGTTGTACTTTTTGCGGATGTCCAGCTCACCGACCGACTTGCCGACCCATGCGGTGGGAACCAGAACCTCAAACATGGCGTGGTCGCCGCCCAGGTCAATGTAGTCCAAAAGCCGGTTGGAACTGTAGCGGATTGCCGCCCACTTCGCCTGCTGCTTTTCGGGGTAAACCACCTCGTCCGCGCCGTTGCGGAGCAGAAACTTTTCCTGCACGTCCCGCTCCGCACGCGCCACCACAAATTTCGCGCCCAACTCCTTGAGCAGCGATGCCGTTTCCAGCGAGTTCTGGAAGTTCCCGCCGATGGTGACAATGCAGACGTCAAAATTCGAAATGCCGAGCGAGCGCAGGAAGGCGGCGTTGGTGCTGTCACCGATCTGCGCATTGGTCACAATCGGCAGAATGGCGTTGACACGCTCTTCGTTTTCGTCCACCGCCATGACTTCGTGTCCCATTTTGTTCAGTTCTTCGGCAATGTGCCGCCCAAAGCGACCCAGCCCGATTAAAAGAATGGATTTCATTGTTCGTCTCCTTTGTTATCCGACCGCAACCTTTTCCTGCGGCAGCCGCGAGGGGGTGGTGTCGGGATTGGCAAGTGCCGCGTAGATCAGCGTCAGCGCGCCGACTCTGCCGAGGTACATCAGAACCGTCAGAATCAACTGGGATGCCACACCCAGCGCCGGGGTCAGCCCCAGCGTCAGCCCGACCGTTGCAACTGCCGAAGCCGACTCAAACAGGCAGGCGCCGATCGGCAGCCCTTCAATGGTGCTGATGGCAACCGCGCCGCCGATGAACAGCGTCAGATACATCGTCACAATCGCGGCTGCCTGCCGGACGGTTGCGGGGTCAATGCGCCGCCCGTATGCTTCCACCTCGTTCCGGCGGCGGAAAATCGCGCCAACGTTGGCAAACAGCACCGCAACGGTGTTCATCTTCATGCCGCCGGCAGTTGACCCGGATGCCCCGCCAATGAGCATCAGCACGACCATAATCGCGCGGGATGCACCGGTCATAGCGCCAAGGTCGACCGTATTGAAACCGGCAGTGCGCGGCGTGACCGCCTGGAAAAAGGCGTCCAGCAACCGCTGCCCAACCGTGCCGGAGGTAAATTCGAAACAGAAGTAGAAAAGCGTCGGTGTCACAATCAGGACCGCGCTGACTGTCAGAATCAGCTTGCTTTGCAGGCGGTAGCGGCGCAGCTTCAGACGGTGCGTTTTGACATCCTCCCAGGTCAGAAAACCGATGCCGCCGATGAGGATCAGCAGCGCGGCAGTGATGACCAGCAGCGGGTCGGTGCGAAAGGCGGTCAGCGAGGGGAACGGGTCGTCCGGCGTGCCCAGCAGGTCAAAGCCCGCGTTGCAGAATGCAGACACCGAGTGAAACAGGGCATACCAGATGCCCTTTGCGCCAAAGCGGCGGCAGAACGGCACCAGCATCAGCAGCGCGCCTGCGCCCTCGACCAGAAACGTGCCTTTCAGAATCAGCGTTGTCATGCGGACGATGCCGCCGACCTGCTGCGCGGAGATGGAATCCTGCATGGCGCTGCGCTGGAAGAGCGAGATTTTGCGCCCGGACAGGCGCACGAAGCAGAGCGCAACGGTCACCACGCCAAGCCCGCCGGTCTGAATCAGAATCAGCAGAATGATCTGCCCGAACAGCGACCAATGCGCGCCGGTGCTCCGGACAATCAGTCCGGTGACGCAGGAGGCAGAGGTTGCGGTCAGGAGGGTCTCGTGAAACGGGGTGACGGTGCGGTCCTGCGAGGAGATGGGCAGCATCAAAAGGAGTGCGCCTGCCAGAATGAGTGCGGCAAAGCCCAGAATGATGATCTGCGCCGAGGTCATATGTTTGCGAAATTTGGAACGCTTCATAGTTATCCTTTCCACCGCCCGGAGCGGTGCTTCCATGGAAACAGTATAGCATATTTCTTCAGAATCTGTGTATGAAAACCCGGGCTTTTGCGGGCGGCTGCAAAAAGGTGCGCGAAAAATGCAAAAAAGGATTGCATTTCGCCGCCGGATATGGTAAAATGAAGAAAACGGGCTTACGGGAGGGACGCATGAAGCTGGTCAGATGGATAAAAAAGCATATTTGCTCCCTGGCGGTCATCGGGGCAACGCTGCTGATGCTGGCGGTGATGCTGGTGCCGCTGTTCCTTCCGGTTGACGATCTGAACGGAAACGGGCGAAGCGATGCTGCCGATCTGGTGCTGGGGGCGCGCGCTGCTGTTGCGGCGAACCCGGTCTATGATGCGAGTTATGTCAAGGGGTACCCGCCCGAGACAGCCGGGGCATGCACGGATGTAATCTGGCGCGCGTTTGCGGCGGCTGGGTATTCGCTGCGGGACATGGTGGATGCGGACATTGCCGCGAATCCTTCGGCGTACCCGAATGTGGAGAAGCGGGACCGGAACATTGACTATCGCCGGGTGGTGAATCTGCACATTTTCTTCTCACGTTATGCGGAAGAGATTTCGACCGACAAGTCGGACCCCTCGCTCTGGCAGCCGGGGGACATTGTGATTTTTCGGGACGACAGGCACATTGGCATTATTTCGGACCGCACAAATGCGGACGGTCTGCCGCTTGTGATTCACCACAGCATTCTTGCCGCCGAAGAAGCGGACTACCTCCCCGGCGCCGAGGTCACCGCCCACTATCGCTTTGACGTCAACCGCCTCCCCCGCCGCCTGCGCATCGCGTGGGAGTAGGGGGTGGATTTGAAGCAACAAATATAGCCGCAAAGGTAACCCCTTGCGGCTGTCTGTCAATGACGAACAAAAATGAGCGTCTTTTTAAGCCCCAAAGGGGGGCAGGTGTCCACGGGGATTTGAACTCAAAACCTA
>USMO01000197.1 GCA_900555785.1 uncultured Eubacteriales bacterium
AGGCGTCCGGAAGACCGCGAACTCCCCCGCCCGGCAGAGGAACAGATTTTCCGCAACCGTCACGCCCGGCACGGTCCCGCTTTCCTGCACGATCATGCCAACGCCGCCCCGCAGCGCCTCGCTCATGTCAGCCGGGCACCATGGCTTGCCCTGAAAGGTCATTACGCCGCTATCTGCTTTCCGCATACCCGAAAAGATGGAGGAGACCGTCGATTTTCCGGAGCCGTTTTCCCCAATCAACCCGCGAATCTCCCCGGCATGCACCGTCAGGTCAACCCGGTCCAGCGCTGTAACCGGACCGAAGGTCTTGGTCATGCCGCGAATTTCCAGCAGCGCGTAACCGCCCGGCTGCGACCCCTGTTCCATGCGTTTTTCCTCCGATTCCGTTTTTGTCCCTCTTATCATCACCGAAAGCGCACGGTTTTATGCAGCAAAAAAAGACCGAACAAAGATTTTTTCCTTGTCCGGTCTTTTTTGCGGCATGTGTAGGGCTGTCATTCGCCCCAACCTGCGCGCTTTTTCATTGATTTTCAAAATCGAACAGATTCAGCCCGGTCACGGGGTCGTACCGTCTGCCGATCTTTCCGTCTGCCAGCGTCAGAATCAGTTCGCAGGTGGCGCTGACGCGGGCGCGGTTCAGATGTCCCCCAACGGTGCGCCCCGTTTCGTCTGCCGCCGTGAGGTGCAGATGGCAATACGGTTTGCCGTCCTTGACGGTCAGCGACCCCAGCAGCGAAAGAATCTCATAGCAGCCCTCGAAGGTGTTCGCGTGGTATTCCTGCGTTTCCACCGCGTAGGTTCCGACGGTGAAGCTGTCTGTCGCGCCGATCGCCTGCACGCCGGCAAGCGTAATCCGCTCCCGTTCGGCAAGCGCCAGCAGCTGCTCGACGATCTCCTCTCCCCGGTCAATTCGGACCCAAACGGTCTGTCCCAGTCGTCTGTACTCCATCTCCCGCTCCTCCTGTCTTCGGTTTATGCCGTCTGCGGCGACGGCGCTTTTTCCGCTGCGGTGCATCGGCTGCAGTTGCCGTTGCAGTTGCAGTTTTTTGCTCTGTCTGAGGTGCAGCTTCGGTCGCCTTGCCCTTCTTCCGGCTCTTTTTCTCCTCCGGCGGCACCGAATCCTGAAATGCCTCGGCAAACACCCGTCCGATGTCCTTCGGTGACACGCCGTGCTTTTCGCAGATGGCGCGCAGGAGCATCATGGTTGCGTAGGCATCCCCGTCGCTGCGGTGCTGGTTAGCCGGGTCGATGCCGGTGTAGGCGCGGACGTAGCCGCTCAGCCCGTGCGCCTGCGGATAGTCGCGCAGTGACCGGCAGACGCGCTCCAAGTCCAGGCAGCGGAAGGACAGCGGCACCAGCCCGTAGCGCTCACAAGCCTTCCGCATGGCGGCGGTGTCGTTTTTCACGGCAAAGCCCACAACGAGATCCGAGCGGCAGAGCAGCTTTTTCATCCGTTTATAGTATGCCGGAAACAGCGATGCCTGCCGGACGGTTGCCATCGGGTATGCCAGGATATGCTGGCGCACGTAGTCGTTCCACTCGCAGTCGGGATTGATGAGCAGGTCAGTCTGCGGCTCGGTCAGCTTAAATTTTTTGTCGGTCCGCACGTATCCGAACGAATAGACCGAGCCGGGGACCTTCCCGTTCGCGAACTCCATATCAAAAAAGAGAATTTTCATAGTACCTGCCTGTCTGTTTGTAAATTTTCACGGCAAAAAGGGAATTTTTTGTCAGATCCCTTTACAAACCGTCGGTTTTATGGTATGATAAATACGCACAAACGCGCAGATTTGCGCAGAAAGGTCATTTGTTTTATGTATAAATGCGAGCGTGAAGACGAAATTTTGTCGATTTTGGGAGAAACCGAGTACGCCACGGTCGAATACCTCTCCAGAAAAATGAACATCAGCCCTTCCAGCATCCGGCGCGACCTCAAAAATCTGGAGGAGCGCGGGCTGGTGCAGCGCAGCTACGGCGGCGTGAAGATTACCCAGACCAGCGGGCGGCACATCCCCTTTTCGCTGCGCAGTCACGAAAACAGCGCGCAGAAAAAGCAGATTTCGCGCGCGGCTGCCTCTCTGATTGCGCCCGGCGACATTGTGTTTCTCGACGGGTCATCGACGGCGTTTTTCACAGCAGAACTGCTGCCGGCGATCAGCGGGGTCACGGTAATCACCAACAGCATTGACGCGATGGCGTGTCTTTCCGGCTTTGACGTAAAAGCGTACTGCACGGGCGGTCAGGTCTCTGCGGAGAACCGCGCGGTACTGGTTGGCGGCTATGCGCAGAATTTTCTCTCGCAGGTACACGCAGACGCGGTGCTGTTTTCGGTTCAGGCGCTGACCTCTGACGGCAATTTTTACGACTGCTATGCCGAAGAGGTTGCCGTGCGGAACATCATGCTGAAGAATGCCCGCCGCCGGATTCTGCTGATTGATTCCAGCAAACTCGGCAAACCCTCGACCTTCTATCAGGGCAATGTGCGCGACCTCGATTTTGTGGTCAGCGATCGCGATCTCTGCGGCTTCTTCACCGACCCCGTTCCAGAGAAATGCATCCTTGCCTCACGCGCGTGAAAGACCTTGGGGCGCTGCCCCAAGCCCTGCTTAGGGGACTTCTTGAAAGAAGTCCCCTAAGAACCCTCAAGAACTTTCAACAAGGGGATTTCAAGGGGTGGGGCTGTGCGCCGAACAGGATTCGGGTTAGTTTTTGGAAGTTTTCGGGCAGCGGGCAGGTGAAATGCATCGATTCACCCGTTCTCGGGTGGGTGAAGGACAGCTGCGCGGCATGGAGCAACTGACCGGGAATCAGGTCGCGGTGGTGCGCTTCGAAGCGGGTTTTGTCCCCGCCGTAGACCGGGTCGCCAAGCAACGGATGCCCCAGCGACGCCAGATGCACGCGAATTTGGTGTGTCCGTCCGGTCTCCAGTTCGCAACGCAGCAGGGTGAAGCGGCTGCCGTCCCCCTCGCCTCTTGCCTCGACCGACCAATGCGTAACGGCGGGCTTGGCATGTGCGCCGGGGGCGGTCAGGACCGCCATTTTTTTGCGGTCGGTCTTGCTG
>USMO01000198.1 GCA_900555785.1 uncultured Eubacteriales bacterium
CGCGCGGAGCCGAAATTCTCTGCCGCGTGACAGGCTACGGCATGGCGCATGCATCGGTCCCGTTTGGAAAGGTGACCGGTTCGGTTGCCGGTCTGACCGAGGCAGTGGAAGCGGCGCTGTCAGACGCAAATCTGAACGCCTGCGACATTGACGCCGTGGTCGGCTTTGCAAACGGACATCAGGCGCTGGACGGCATTGAGACCGAAGGGCTTGCAAAGGTCTTTGACCTGTCGCGCGTGCCGGTTATCAGCGTCAAGGAACGCGCCGGAGAAGGCAGAGCGGCATCCGCAGCGCTGGGGCTTGCCCATGCGGCACTCCTGCTGCACGGCGATCTCGCCGGGGAACCGGACGCTTACCGCAAAACGGCGGGCGGCATGGAAAAGGTCGGCGTCAAGAGCGCGGCGCTTTCCCGCATTCTGGTTGTCTCCTTTGCGGCCGGCGGCTCCTATGCGGCGGTCGTGCTGGAGAAATAACGGAGGACTGACATGAAAGTTGCAATTGTAACCGGTGCCTCGCGGGGCATCGGCAAGGCGTGTGCCATCCGGCTGGCGCAGGACGGCTACACCGTGGTCGTCAACTATGCGCACAGCGATGCCGAAGCGCAGAAGGTTCTGGACACCATTCGCGAGAACGGCGGTGACGGCATGCTCTGCCGCGCCGACGTCTCGAACTTGGACGAAGTGCGCGCGATGATGCGTGACGTCTCCAAGGCATACGGGCAGATTGACCTGCTGGTCAACAACGCGGGCATCGTGAAGGACGAATACCTCCTGATGCTCACGCCCGAAACGCTGGACCGCTGCGTGAACCTCAACGTCAAGGGTTACCTCTACTGCGCACAGCAGGCGGTGCTGAAAATGTTCCGCAAAAAGAGTGGCGCTATCATCAACATGTCCTCGGTCAGCGGCATTCTGGCGCTCCCCGGGCAGTGCGTTTACAGCGCCACCAAGGGTGCGGTCAACTCGATGACCCAGACCATGGCAAAGGAGCTGGCGCCCTATGGCATCCGCGTCAACGCGGTGGCGCCCGGCTTCATTGAAACCGAAATGCTCGACGCGCTCCCCGAGGAAAAGAAGAAGGAATACCTCGATGCGATTCCGATGCATCGCCTCGGTCGCGTAGAGGACGTTGCGGGAATCGTTTCGATGCTCGCGTCCGACACCTGCGCATACATGACCGGTCAGATTCTGACGGTTGACGGAGGCATTTCGCTATGATGAACATCTATGGCGTGCAGAAGAATCTGCGCCAGCGCGCACCGTTCCAGATGATCGAAAAGGTCACGGAGCTGGTTCCGGGGCAGTCGGCGGTTGGAACGAAGACCGTTTCCATCAACGACCCGTGGTTTGCCGGGCACTTCCCCGGCACCCCGATTCTGCCCGGCGTGCTGATTGCCGAGACCTGCGCGCAGCTCTGCTCACTGACCGTTGAGAGCGAGGGCGACGACGAGAGCAAGCTGTATGTCCTGCTCAAAATCGATCAGTTCAAATTCCTCAAGCCGGTTCTGCCGGGCGACGTGATGACGGTCAGCGTAACGAAAAAGAGCGCCGGCGGTCCCCTGATCTCCTTTGATGCCGTTGTCACGGTTGACGGTCAGGTGCGCGCCAAGGGCAGCCTTGCCTTTACGGCAATCGACCGTACCGCACTGGAAGGAAACGGAGAAAACGCATGAAAAAGATCGCATTTCTGTTTGCGGGTCAGGGCGCGCAGGCAGTCGGAATGGGCAAAGACATGGCAGAGAATCTGCCGGTTGCCAAGTCCGTGTTCGACATGGGCGAAGCCCTGCGCCCCGGCGTGACCGCGCTCTGCTTTTCCGGTGACCCGGAGGAGCTGAAAAAGACCCTGACGCCGGAGCAGGCCGCGGTGCATCCCGCCCGCTGGTGTCTGGCCGAGGTGTGCAATGTGCACTCGCCCGCCATCGAGATCGAGCCGATCCACCGCGTGCTGTTCAATGTGGACTGCGCAGCGGTGCTGCTGAGCCTGATCACGTGGAGCGATTCCAATATGGCCGGCTGCAGCTTTGGCGGCAGCAAGCAGCAGCCCTTCACGCTGGCCGGGCCGCACATGTCCAACGTGCTCAGCTTTGAGGACCCAACCGCACCGCTGACCGTGGGCACCATTGACGAATTTATCGAATACTATCTTGAGCACCACAAGGAAGCCCGCGTGGACTATGTGCACGACGAGCCTGCTGTGCGCGCCCTGTGCAAAAAAGGTGCTGTGGCATTCCTGATGCCGCCGTTTGCCAAGAGTGACCTGTTCAAAGGCGTTGTGATGGGCGGCGTGCTGCCGCGCAAGACCTTCTCCATGGGGCACGCCGAGGACAAGCGCTACTATCTGGAATGTCGTAAGATATCCCGGTGAGATCATAAAACACAGAAAGGATGCGGCACCCGGCAGGAGCCGCACTGGGAAAAGATGAACGAACACGATACATGGGAAAAACTGTTGGCAGACGCCTGCGCCTGTCAGGCGTGCGAGCTGTGCAAGACCCGGACAAACTGTGTGTTCGGCGTGGGAAATACGGGGGCAGACCTTCTGTTCGTCGGAGAAGCGCCGGGCGAAAACGAGGATAAGACCGGTACGCCGTTTGTGGGGCGTGCGGGGCAGCTTCTGGATAAATTTCTGTATGCGGTGGACATTCCCCGGGAGAGTGTGTACATTGCCAATATTCTGAAATGCCGACCGCCGAAAAACCGTGACCCGTTGCCTGCGGAAGAGGACGCCTGCATTGAATTTCTGCGCCGGCAGGTGCGTCTGATCCGACCGAAGATCATTGTGTGCCTTGGCAGAATTTCTGCTATGCGGCTGATCAAGCCGGATTTCAAGATCACCAAGGAGCACGGGCAGTGGTTTGAAAAAGGCAATTTCCTGATTACCGCCGTGTATCACCCGGCGGCGCTCCTCCGGGATCCCCGGAAGAACGAGGAGATGCTGGTCGATATGAAGAAGATCAAAGAAAAACTGGATGCTTTAGGGTGAGGGGAGACCGGGGGAAACTTTTCTGGAGAAAAGTTTCCCCCGGACCCCTTTCAA
>USMO01000199.1 GCA_900555785.1 uncultured Eubacteriales bacterium
GCTATGAATTTTTCTATTGCGTTCCCCTGACTTCGGAATAGTGGCAGGGCTGGCTATCCTTGTTTTGCTTTGTGCTTCTCTACCGTACATGAGCTTTCCTGACCGATTATGTTTTTCCCTGCGTGCAGGCCGGGGCGCTTTACGAAAACTACATGCTCGGTACCGCGTTTGCCCGCCCGCCCATTGCCAAGAGAATTGTGGAGATTGCAATTGCCGAAGGCGCAGACGCAATCTGCCATGGCTGCACCGGCAAGGGCAACGACCAGGTTCGGTTTGAAATGGCAATCAAGGCGCTGGCTCCGGACATGACCATCATTGCGCCTTGGCGGGAATGGAACATCAAGTCCCGCGAGGAAGAGATCGCCTATGCGGAGGCGCACAACGTGCCGCTGAAGATCAGCCGCGAGACCAACTACTCCAAGGATAAGAACATCTGGCACCTCTCGCACGAGGGTCTGGACCTGGAGGACCCGGCAAACGAGCCGCAGTACAACAAGAAGGGCTTCCTGGAACTCGGCGTTTCCCCGGAGCAGGCTCCCGATGTGCCGACCTATGTGACCATCCACTTTGAAAAGGGTGTGCCCACTGCGGTCAACGGCAAGGAAATGGGCGCTGTGGAACTGGTGACCGCGCTCAACGAGCTGGGCGGCAAGAACGGCATCGGGCTTCTTGACATTGTGGAAAACCGGCTGGTTGGCATGAAGTGCCGCGGCGTGTACGAGACCCCCGGTGGAGCAATCCTCTACAAGGCACACGAAATTCTCGAAACCATTTGCCTGGACAAGGAGACCTCGCACTACAAGGCGCTGGTTGCGCAGAAGCTGGCAGAGATCGTTTACAACGCGCAGTGGTTCACGCCCCTGACCGAAGCAATTCTGGCGTTTGTCAAGACCACGCAGGCAACCGTCACCGGCGATGTCAAGCTGAAGCTCTACAAGGGCAACCTCATCAACGCAGGCGTGACCTCTCCCTACTCGCTCTATGACCCCGAAATCGCAACCTTTGACGAGGATCACGTCTACAATCAGGCGGACGCGACCGGGTTTATCAACCTGTACGGACTTTCCACCAAGGTTTGTGCGAAGATGAAGGCGAAAAACGGGCTGAAATAATCAAAAAAAGGATTCTGAATCATGGCAAAAATGTGGGCGGGAAGAACCGATGGCGCCACCGACCGGCTGGCGGACGATTTCAATTCATCCATCGGATTTGACAGCCGGATGTTCCGGCAGGACATCAGGGGAAGCATGGCGCACGCCGCCATGCTTTCCGCTACAGGGATTATCGGGGCTGACGAAGCCGACACCCTGATTGCAGGGCTGGAAGGGATTCTCTCGGATTTGGAAAGCGGCGCGCTTTCCTTTGACCCCGCCTGCGAGGACATCCATATGTTTGTGGAGGAAGTGCTGACGGCACGTGTGGGAGATGTGGGAAAAAAACTGCACACCGCGCGCAGCCGGAACGACCAGGTGGCGCTGGATCTGCGGATGTACCTGATGGAAGAGACCGATGCAATCTCGGCAATGCTGAAACAGCTGATTGCCACCGTGACCGACAAGGCAGACTGCTATCAGGCAACCATCATGCCTGGGTATACCCACCTGCAGCGGGCACAGCCCGTCACGTTCGGGCACCATCTGATGGCATATGCCATGATGTTCCGGCGCGACACGGAACGGCTTGCGGACTGCCGCAAACGGACGGCGGTCTGCCCCATCGGCTCCTGCGCACTGGCGGGAACCACCTACCCCACCGACCGGAAAACCGAGGCGGCAGCGCTCGGCTTTTCTTCCGTTTGCGAAAACAGCATGGACGGCGTATCCGACCGCGACTTCTGCGCGGAACTGCTCGGTGCGCTCTCCATTCTGATGATGCATCTTTCCCGGTTCTCCGAGGAAATCGTGCTCTGGAGCAGCTGGGAGTTCCGCTTTGTGGAGCTTTCCGACGCATTCACCACCGGCTCCTCCATCATGCCGCAGAAAAAGAACCCCGACATGGCAGAACTGGTGCGGGGAAAGACCGGCAGAGTGTATGGGGATCTCATTGCCCTGCTGACCGTGCTCAAAGGGCTGCCGCTTGCCTATAACAAGGACATGCAGGAGGATAAGGAGAGCGTCTTTGACGCCTGCGACACCGTAAAAGCCTGCCTTGGCGTGTTCAACGGGATGATTGCCGGCATGCGCGCCATTCCGGAAAACATGCTGAATGCCGCCAAGAAGGGCTTTATCAACGCAACCGATGTAGCGGATTACCTGACCAAAAAGGGCGAGCCTTTCCGCAGCGCCTACAAAATTTCGGGGCAGCTGGTTGCCTACTGCATTGCGCACGGCAAGGTGCTGGAAGATCTGGACCTTTCGGTTTACCGGACGTTCAGCCCCCTGTTTGACGAATCCGTATACGATGCGATCGACCTCTCGGTCTGTGTGGAAAAGCGCGTCAGTGAGGGTGGCACCTCGGTTTCGTCGGTCCAAAAGCAGATTGCACAGATGCGGGAGTTTCTGAAATCATGAAAAAAATATTTATTGACGGCAGCGCGGGTACAACCGGACTTCGGATTTTTGAACGTCTTTCCTCCCGCACCGATATTACGCTCCTGACCCTGCCGGAGGAGCTGCGCAAGGACACCGCTTCGCGCGCACGCGCGCTGAACGAAGCGGACATCGCCATCCTGTGCCTGCCCGATGCGGCGGCGCGGGAGGCGGTATCGCTGATTGAAAACCCGGATACAGTGGTGCTGGACACCTCTACCGCCCACCGCACCGCTCCCGGATGGGTCTACGGCTTTCCGGAGCTTTCCCCGGCGCATGCGGCAGCAATCCGCACGGCAAAGCGCATCGCCGTGCCGGGGTGCCACGCCAGCGGCTTTATCGCGCTGACCGCACCGTTGCGCGCCGCAGGGATTCTTCCCGCAGGGACCCTGCTTTCCTGCTTTTCCCTGACCGGGTACAGCGGCGGCGGCAAAAAAATGATTGCGGAATATGAAATGCAGCCGTCCCCGGCGAAGTTGCACGCCCCGCGTCAGTATGCG
>USMO01000200.1 GCA_900555785.1 uncultured Eubacteriales bacterium
CTCCGCTTTGATCAGCTGCTCCAGCACCTTTCCGGCGCCTGCGAGATAAGCGTGACCGAATGCGTCAACCGCGCCGCTCTGCGCGCCCTCCCCGACATAGTGCCCGTCGGCAGACCGGATGCCCTCCGACACCGCGACCACAACATTCGGGTGCTTCCGCTGCGCGGCGCGGACGTCCGCGAGGAACTGCTCGGTTGAGAAATTCCGCTCCGGCAGATAGATCAGGTCCGGGAAACAGCCCGTCACATAGCCGCCCGCAGCCGCAGATGCGGTCAGCCAGCCGGCATCGCGCCCCATGATTTCCACCACGGTCACCGCCGGTACCGTATAGACCGCGCAGTCGCGCAGAATCTCCTGCATGGTCACCGCGATGTACTTCGCCGCCGAGCCGAAACCGGGCGTGTGGTCGGTCCCCATCAGGTCGTTGTCAATGGTCTTCGGCACGCCGATGACACGCATCTCCCAATCCTTGTCGGCAAGATACGCCGACAGCCGCGACACGGTGTCCATTGAATCATTGCCCCCGATGTAGAAAAAATAGCGGATGTCGTATTTGCGGAACAGCGCCAGCAGCGCTTCATAGACCGCCGGGTCCTTTGCGGGATCGGGCAGTTTCCGGCGGCAGGAACCCAGCGCCGCAGCCGGTGTATGCTCCAGAAGCTGCAGCTTTTCCTCGCTGTCTACTGCTGCGCCGAGGTCGATCAGGCGCTCCGCGAGAAAGCCGTCGATCCCGTTGCGCATGCCGTAGAGCTTCCCAATCGGTGCCAGCTCTTCCCGAACGCCGCGAATGACCCCCGCCAGCGTAGCGTTGATAGCGGCAGTGGGCCCCCCGCTCTGTCCGACAACTGCGTTTCCAACCAAATGTTCCATTTGTGCGTCCTCTTTTCCTGTTTTCCTCTCTATTCTACCACATTTCCACCGTTTTGTCAACCGACTTTCCGCCGGACTGGCAAATTTTCCGACGTGCGGCATATACTGAAGGGACGAAGGCGGGAGGGCGTGTGGATGGATTTGGGAGGATGCGGAGGATGGGGGGTGTGACTCTGTTCCTTTTATCCGTCTTGGATAGTGACGGACAAAAAATATACGAATCCCGCAACAACCTGCCCCGCATCCTCTCCAATCCCCGCAACACCCCGCTCCCCGCACGTCCATATCATAACAGGAGGATCCCCTATGTGGCTGACATTATTTTCGCTGTTTACAAAGGTCCTGCACCTGATTCTCGGCATCACGCCGCCGCAAAAATTCCCGCCGCCGCTGAGCGGAGACGAGGAAAAAGAGGCGTTCCGGCTTGCGCGCGAGGGGGACGAAAAGGCGCGGGAAAAGCTGATTTTGCATAACCTGCGGCTGGTCTCCCACATCGTGCGGAAGTATTACGGCGCGGCGCGGAATCCGGAGGACCTTGTCTCCATCGGGACGGTCGGACTGGTCAAGGCGGTTGACACCTTCCGGGTGGAGAACGGCGCACGATTTGCCACTTATGCGGCAAAATGCATTCAGAACGAAATCCTGATGCATTTCCGGTCGCAGAAAAAGCTGGGCTGCGAGGTCTCCCTCGGGGAAACGATTGACATGGACCGCGACGGCAACCCGCTGACTTACATCGACGTCATCTGCGCGGAGGAGGACGTTGCAGAGGAGACCCTGCGCAAGGTTATGACCGACCGGATGCTCGGTCTGGTCGACACCCTCCTGACCCCGCGCGAGCGGCAGATCGTCATTCTGCGCTACGGGCTGGGCGGCGGGGAGCCGCAGGCGCAGCGCGAGGTGGCGCAAAGCCTCGGTATTTCGCGCTCCTATGTCTCCCGCATCGAAAAAGGCGCGCTGGAAAAGCTCAAGGGCGCGCTGTCATAACATCTGCTCGGGGTCCGGGAAGAGACGGATTCCGAAAGCATCCGCCGCGAATCTGAAAGCGTTCGCGGCGGGTGCTGTTTCATTTTTTCAGTCGCTTGTCGCATTTCGCAGCGAGCCGGGTACCGACCGACTGGAAGAATTGGACCAGGACCACCAGCAGAATAACCGCAATCAGCATCACCAGATACTTGAAGCGGTAATAGCCGTAGTCGATTGCGATTTTTCCCAGTCCCCCGCCGCCGATGGCGCCGCTCATTGCCGAATAACCGAGCACGGTTGTCAGGGCGGTTGTCAGGTTGGAGAGCAGCGACGGCACGCTCTCCGGAATCATGACCTTTGTGATGATCTGAAACGGTGACGCGCCCATGCTCTGCGCCGCTTCGATGATGTTCGGGTTCAGCTCCCGCAGCGAGGTCTCCACCAGCCGCGCGACAAACGGGAACGCAGCCACAACCAGCGGGACGATGGTTGCAACGGTCCCGATGCTGGTCCCGACGATGACGCGCGAGAGCGGGATGACCATGATCATCAGAATCAGGAACGGCACCGAGCGCAGCAGGTTGACAATCCCGTTCAGGAGCACCATCAGCCAGCGCGGGAGCGGCAGAACGCCGTTCTTCTCTCCTACCACCAGCAAAACGCCCAGCGGCAGACCGATCAGCACCGCGAAAAAGGTCGACAGCACCGTGACATAAAAGGTCTCCCAGATGGCAAGCGGAATCTCGTTTTTGAGAATTTCCAGCGCCTGCTCCAGCGATTTTTCGGAAAACAGATTCTCAAACACCGGGTGTCACCTCCTCTGCGTAAATATCGGAGTATCCGTGCAGGAACGCCAGCGCCAGCGCGGTCTGCTCTGCCGGAACGCCCAGCAGCATCGTGCCGTAAATCTGACCGTCCAGGCTCCGGGTTGACGCGGCAATGATGCTTGCCAACACGCCGGTCTCGACCGCCATCGTTGCAATCAGCGGCGCGCCGGTCGTACCGGCACCGTTGAAGGCCAGCCGGATGCGGCGCTCCTTTTCGGGGTCACAGACCACATCGTCCGCGCCGCTTGGGAAGACCAGCCGCTTTGCCGCAGCGGAACGCGGCGCCGAGAAGACCGCCCCGACCGTGCCCTCCTCAACAACCGTGCCGTTGTCCAGAATCGCCACACGGTCGCAGATCTCCT
>USMO01000201.1 GCA_900555785.1 uncultured Eubacteriales bacterium
GCCGCAGGTGAACAGCAGATGATCCGTCACACCGTCGTCGATGTCCTTCCCGGCGGCGGCAAACCGCTTACGCACCCAGCGGTACAGCTTCTGCTGCCCCTGCTGGGTAAATTCCACGGTCTGGACGTACTGCGCCACGGCGGCGGTGAGCTTCTTCATCAGTGCGGTATAGAGCTGACGGGCGTCCACACCGGCAGACCGCAGAATACGGACTGCCATGTTGTTGCCCTCCCGCAGAATACCGGCCAGCAGATGCTCGGTGCCGATATAGTTCTGTCCGTACCGCTGAGATTCGGACAGCGAATTTTCAATGATATGCTTGGTGCGCGGGGTCAGGTCGTTGGCAGAGACATCCGTAGGGGAGCCTTCGCCGGCCTTTTCGACAATCGCATCCTGAATGCGTTCTGCCGATGCGCCGCGTTCCGCAAGATAGTGCGCCGCAACGCCTGCGTCCTCGCTCATCAGAGCCAGGAGCAGATGCTCGGAGCCGATATAGGTGTGTCCCAGTTCAGACGCGATCTGCATCGCGATCTGCAGGACCTGTTGTGCTTTTCTGGTAAAACGGTTTGCCATATAGGATCAATCCTTTCATAAGACCTTGGGACGCTGTCCCAAACCCTGCTGAGAACCTTCTTGCAAGAAGGTTCTCAGAACTCCAAGAACCTTTCACGCAGGGGTGGGAGAGAGAACAAAGGCGGGATATTATTCTTTCTGAGGGGTGCCGGGCGCGCCGGAGAGGAGCGCCTGGATTTTCTGCGCACGCAGACGGTCACGGGCGGCATCGGTCTTCGGGGTGTTCTCGGCAGAGAGGGTCAGCGTTGCCGGCATGACCTCCACGAGGAGCGTGCCGAGCTGCTCATAGGTGACATCCTTGACGATGCCGAGCGCAATGCCGAACCGGACATCCGCATAGAGACGGATAAATTCGGAGGAGGACATGCGGTAAGCATACCTCAGGGTTCCTTCTGCCCGCAGAATCAGGTCGGTCAGGCGTTCCAGTTCCTCGCCGGTGATGGCGCGCCGTGCCTTCCGCTCGCTTTCGCTAATCTGCGCAACCGCGTCGGAGAGTTTTTCCAGCGTGTCCGCTTCGGTGATGCCGAGCGTGACCTGGTTGGAAATCTGGTACATGCAGCCTGCCGCGCCGGAACCTTCACCGAACAGCCCGCGCACGGTCAGACCGATTTTTGAGAGCTGTGCCGCCAGCGAATCCATGTATCCGCGCCGCGTCAGCGCCGGAAGGAACATCATCACCGACGCCCGCATGCCGGTACCGAGGTTGGTGGGGCAGTGGGTCAGGTAGCCCAGCTTTTCGCTGTAGGCAAAGTCAAATTCTTCGTCCAGCCGCTTTTCCACGCGGGCGGCGTTCCGGTAGGCTTCGTCAAGCGCCAGGCCCGGCAGAATGCTCTGAATCCGCAAATGATCTTCCTCGCAGACCATCACTGCCAGACCGCCGTTTTCCTGCAGCAGGAGCGCGTGCGGCGTCTCCTTCTGTGCAAAATCGGGGCTGACGTAGTGGCGCTCCACATAGGAGGTCGCCATGACAGGGGAGATGTCGCCGAAGTTGATTTTGCGGAATCCGGCAGCTTCCAGCGGCGTGCTGACTTTTTCGATAATTTCGTTTGCGCCCGCCGCATCCAGCTTGGAGGCGAAGGGGTAACCGACGATATTTCTTGCCAGGCGGACACGGCTGCTGATCACGGTGTCCGCATCTTTTCCGATTGTATTATACCAAGCCATGATCATTTTCCTTCCTTCTCATTCTGATTTTCCAGCGACCGGATTTCATCGCGCAGTTTTGCGGCGCGTTCGTATTCCTCTGCCGCAACGGCAGCTTCCAGGTCCTTTTTCAGCGCCTTGAGCTTGTCCGCACGTTCCTTTTTTGCCCGATGCCGGGAGGGGACGCAGCCGTTGTGGCTGGTGGTTCCGTGGACCGATGCAATCAGGTGCGACAGCTCGTCGCCGAAGGTCTCATAGCATTGCGGGCAGCCGACCTTGCCGCTCTCGGCAATGTCTGCGTAGGTGGAGCCGCAGCCCGGGCATC
Organism: uncultured Eubacteriales bacterium; assembly: GCA_900555785.1. Classification (GTDB taxonomy): domain Bacteria; phylum Bacillota; class Clostridia; order Oscillospirales; family CAG-272; genus UMGS1865. Next base: position 2,042 of record USMO01000201.1, read on the forward strand.
TCTTTTCCGGGGCGGCGCTGCGCAGCGCGGGCATTCCGAAGAAGCCGGAGAAGAACTGATCGTGCAGCTCCGAGAACGGATCCGCGAAGCTGCCGATCATCGAGGTCACGTCCTGCAGCTCGCCTGCCTCGCGCATTTTTGCGGCGCACTCGGCGCACAGCGAATAGGAGCGCGTCTTTCCGTTGATATTTTCATTATAGAACACCGTAGCGGTTCTCTTTTTACATTTTTCGCAAAGCATAACATTCATCCTTTCCTGCCGGAGGCTCCGGCGTTTGTCGAACTTTATTATACACCGTCAGCCGTGAAAAGCATGTCGCATTTTCTGACTGACTTCCAAATTTTGTAAATTTTCTGTCTAAACCGACATGAAAGTCAACAGCATCTGTTTGAAGATCTGCGCCCGGGTGGGATTTCGCTCTGCCGGAGGAAGGCCCGCAAGCGCCGCGCCGGAGAGCGCTGCCCGCGCCAGGCGGTATTCCCGCTCCTGCAAGGAAGGTCCTGTCTATACTGCCGACGAGGTGTATTATGAAGCCTGATCTCTCAGTGAAACTCGGACCGCTGGTTCTTGCCAACCCGGTCATGACCGCTTCCGGAACATTCGGTTACGGAAGCGAATACGAAAACTTTTTCGATCCCGCGCTTCTCGGAGCGGTCGTGGTTAAAGGCGTTGCGCCGAAACCGGTGCACGGCAATCCGACGCCCCGCGTCGCCGAGGTGACGGGCGGAATGCTCAATGCAATCGGTCTTCAGGGGCCCGGAATCGACAAATTCCTCCACGATGAACATTATCTGCCGTGGCTGAAAGCGCACAAATGCACCACGATCGTCAACATCTGGGGAAAAAGCGTGGATGATTACCGCTATGTCGCGGAACGTCTTGAGGCGGAACCGGATGGCATTGCCGCTTTGGAGATCAACGTTTCATGCCCGAACGTCAAGGAAGGCGGTATTTCGTTCAGTTCCGATACCGGAGCG
>USMO01000202.1 GCA_900555785.1 uncultured Eubacteriales bacterium
AGCCTGTGGGTCCTGAGCGGAACCGAGCGCGGCGGCAGCGAACAGCGGACCTGGGAAAATCAGACCTTGGAACAGTACCCCCTGACGGGTGTGCGGCATTTTGTCGTGGAGGAAAGGCGCTCCACTGCGGTGCTGCTTGCCGACCGGGAGGGGGAGACTGTTCTTTTTGCGTCCTTTACCAACAGCTGCCTGCCGTCGGTGCGGCTGTTTGTCCGCTACATCGGCAGGCTGGAGGTCAGCAAGCCGGACGAGCCGTTGGAAATCGACCCGGAGGACCTGCCCGACGCGCGTTTTTGCCCGATCTGCGGCATGCGCTATCCGGACCCCCACCGCAGGCTCTGTCCGCGCTGCGTGAAGAAGGGACAGCTGTTCCGCAGGACCTGGCAGTTCTTTTCGCCCTATCGCGGGCAGTTGCTTCTGCTCCTGGGGTCGCTGATTCTCCTGACCGGAACCGGCATTCTGGCACCCTATCTTTCCAGCGGCTTCTTCTTTGACGAGGTCATCGACACGGACGGCAAATTTGCCGGAGCGCTGCTGCTGGTGCTCTTTTTGGTGGTTGCAACCAAGCTGATTCGGACGTTTGCCACCATGCTCAACAACTGGCTGTCCTCCAAGGTTGCGGCCGAGATGACCTACAGCCTTAAGAAGACCATTTTTACGGCAATCGAGCGCCTGTCCCTCGGCTTTTTCACTGGGCGGCAGACCGGCGGTCTGATGACGCAGGTCAACGACGATTCCAACACGATTTATGAGTTTTTCTGTGACGGTGTGCCGTATCTCATCGTCAATCTGGTGCAGGTGGCGGTGCTGGTGGTGCTGCTTCTGACCATTCAGCCGCTGCTGGCGGTCCTTGCGCTGCTGCCGGTTCCGGTGTTCTTCCTTCTGATGCGGGTGATGTTCCGCAACGAGCGCAAACTGCATGCCAGGCGCTTTTCCGGTTCTTCGCGTCTGAGTGCGTTTCTGGCAGACGTGCTGTCCGGCATGCGGGTAGTCAAAGCCTTTTCGCAGGAGGGGAGCGAAATTCGCCGCTTTTCCGGCTACAGCCAGGCGCTTGCCGACAGCGACCGGCATCTGCGCGTTTTCCATACCTGCGTGGGGACCGTTGCGGGGGCGGTGCTGTTCCTGGGCAACATCATTGCCTGGGGCGCGGGCGGCTGGATGGTCATCAGCGGCTACGGCGGCATGACCTACGGCAGACTGCTGACGGTCATTGCGTACATGAACATGATCTATTCGCCGCTGTTCTTCTTTTCGGATATGATGAACCGCTCGGCTGACTGCACCAACGCGCTGCGCAGACTGTACGAAATCATGGATGCCGAGCCGGATGTCCGCGAAAAGCCCGGGGCGCTGGCACCGGAAACTTTGGACGGACGCGTGGAATTTGATCACGTCTCCTTCTCTTACAACAAGGGCAGGCGGATCATCGATGACGTCAGCTTTACGGTCCCGTCCGGCGGCGTGCTGGGCATTGTCGGGCACACCGGCGCCGGAAAAAGCACGCTGGCGAATCTGCTGATGCGGCTGTATGATACCGAGGAGGGCGAGATTCGGATCGGCGGGATTCCGGTCAAGGACCTGTCGCTTGAAACGATTTACCGCAACATTGCCATTGTGTCGCAGGAGACCTATCTGTTTATGGGGACCATCCTCGACAACATCCGCTATGCCCGCCCAGACGCCACGCACGAGGAGGTCATCGAAGCCGCAAGACTTGCCGGAGCGCACGATTTCATTGTCAATCTGCCGGACGGCTACCACACCCGCGTCGGATTCGGCTTTACCGAACTGTCGGGCGGCGAGCGGCAGCGGGTCTCCATTGCGCGGGCAATCCTGAAGAATCCGAAGATTCTGATTCTGGACGAAGCGACTGCGGCGATGGATACCGCAACCGAGCGCAGGATTCAGGATGCGCTCTCCAGGCTGATTGTCGGGAAGACCACCATCATGATTGCGCACCGGCTCTCGACCCTGCGGGATGCGGACCGGCTGATTGTAATCGAACACGGGCGGGTTGCCGAAAGCGGCACGCACCGGGAACTGCTTGCAAAACCGGACGGCGTTTATCACCGTCTGTACACGCTGCAGCTGCAGGCTTTGCGCAGCGCAGGAATTGCCGAATAAAGGAGGACACGGAAATGATGGGACCGGGACCCGGAATGCCGCCCCCGCCGCCGATGATGGGGGGACGCGGCGCAGGAAGAGGGGAACGCAGCGGCGGCAGGCGCGATGACCGCCCGACCAAGACACTGGCAGAACTGTCGGTGACCGTCTGGCTGACGCCGGAGAACGCAACATTTGCAAAAAAGAACGGGTTGCTCTATCTGACGCTGGACGGCACGGAAACGCGGGTCAATCTGGCGCGCGAGTTCCCGTTTGAGGTGCCGTTTGGCTACATCTCCGTGCTGGATCCGGACGGAGGCGAGCTTGGCATCATCCGCGATACCGCGCTGTTTGCGGGCGAGGAGCGGGCGCTGCTGGAGAACGAGCTGCGCCTGCGCTACTACGCGCCGAAGGTTTTGCAGATTCTGCGGATTCGGGAGCGCTACGGCTTTTCCTATTGGACCGTTCTGACCGAGGATGCCGGAAAGCTGACCTTTACGATGCAGGATGCTTACCGCAGCATTTTCCGGGTCAGTGACAGTTCGGTCACCTTCTGCGATGTGGACGGAAACCGCTATGAGGTTCCGGACCTTTCGCAGCTGGACCGTGCCAGCCGGAAACGGCTGGAGCTTTACCTTTGAGGTGCCGCATGCGTACAGATAAGAAGAAAAAGAAGGAACCGTTGCCTGCGGAACGGCTCGCGGCGCTGGATGCGCGCTATCGGAACGCCCCGCCACCGGCGCTGCTGATTACCGACCTGTCCTCCTCCGAGGCGGGCAGGCGGGAGGAGACCTTTCTGGTCCTGACGGCAGACGATGCCCTGGAGCTTTTGCGGGCAGACGGGCAATCCCGCAGGCTGCCGCTCTCGGACCTGTCGCGTGTTTCCTCGTCCGGCAGTGTCG
>USMO01000203.1 GCA_900555785.1 uncultured Eubacteriales bacterium
GCATGCAGAAGCCGGTCGGAAAGCACGGTAAACTGCGCAATGTCCAGCCGCTCGCCGCGAATGTCGGCAGGCAGCCCCATGTCCGCAATCAGCGCGGCAACCCGCTCCTTGCCAAGTTCCGGAAAGCCGGTTGCCAGCGCGTTCGCCAGCGTTTTTCGCCGCTGACCGAATGCCGCTTTGATGGTTCGGAACAGCATTTCCTCGCTCTCGGGCACGCAGGGCTTTTCCTTCCACAGCGTGATGCGCGTTACCTTGGAGTTGACCTTCGGCGCGGGGACGAACCGGTCTGCCGGAACGAACAGAATCTCCTCTGCCGCTCCGTAGTAGTTCAGCGCCGCTGTGATGGCGCCGTATGCCTTTGCCTCTGCCTTTGCGCAGAGCCGGTCCGCGACCTCTGCCTGCACCATAACCGTAATGCCTGCAAACGGCAGCCGGCTCTCCAGCAGCTTCATCAGAATCGGGGTTGTGATGTAATAGGGCAAATTGGCGCAGACCGCAACCGGCCCTGCCTGAAACGCGTCTGCCAGCAGCGCGCCCAGGTCGGTCTGCATCACGTCCTCGTTGACCACCGTCACGTTCGGGCAGTCCTCCAGCGTATAGCGCAGGACCGGAATCAGGCTGCGGTCGATCTCCAGTGCAATCACCTGCCGGTAGCGCGCCGCCAGCGACCGGGTCAGCGTGCCAATGCCGGGTCCGATCTCCAGCACGGTGCAATCTGCCTTCCGATAGCAGGCATCCGCAATGCCGTCAATGACCTCCGGGTCGGTGAGAAAGTTCTGCCCGAACTCCTTCCGGAAATTCAGCCCGAACATGGTCATAATCTGCCGGACGGTTTTGGGGTCCCATAAATTCATAGCGCTTGTCCTTTCGGTATAGTCTCCTTTTATTTTACCATAAAACCTGCACAAAAACAAGTTTTTTTCTTGACAATTTCCTGAAAATACAGTATAATGATAAAAGAAAGCCCTCGAAGGGAGGATTTTTACCATGAAAAATGTCTATCGCGATGGGGAACGCTCCCCAAATCTGACCGTCAAGCCGTATCTGCACGAGGGGGAGACCGTTCTCTGGACCGGGACCCCATATGAAAAAGCCTCTTACCGCCCGCCGCTGCTGCCGGTCATTTTTATGATTTTCTGGCTCTGCTTTGCCATTGCATGGACCGCAACCGCTGCCGCGATTGGTGGGCTGTTCGGTCTGTTCGGCATTCCGTTTCTGCTGGCGGGCGGCGCGATGCTTTGGTTCCTGACCGCGGGCATTGCCAACCGCGCCAAGCACACGCTTTATGTGGTGACCGACACCCGCGCGCTGATTCTGACCGACACGCACGGCGGCACAAACTGCATGGAGTACGTCTTTTCCCGTCTCTCGGGCGTCATGCTGCGCTCGGTGCGGGACGGTTCCGGCACGATTGAGCTGGTCTCCCCGGAGGCAATGTATCTGCGCACAATCAACTATGGCGCCGGCAGGCGCGCACGTCTCGCGGGCGGCACGTTTGAAATGATTGCCGACGTGGAGCGCGTTTACCGTCTGATTTCCGACCGGGTCTCCGGCAGCGTGGCAAAACCGGACCTGCCTGTGTGAAGCGAGTTTAAATTCTTTTTCGGTTTTGTAAAAAACTGGATTTTTTGTCTTTTTCCTCTTGCAATCCGCTCCTCGGTATGGTATAATGGAACCAACATGATGGGGAACCCCATCTGAAAGGAGATAAAGAAACCATGAAAACCAAAAAGCTGTTGTCCCTGACCCTTTGCCTGTGTCTGCTGGTTGGAACGGTGCTCCCGCTTGCCGCATGCAAGAAGAGCGACCCCACTCCGCCTGCCGGCACCTACACCCGCATGACCGTTGACATCAACCCGAGTGTGGAATTTATGGTCGATGACCAGAACAAGGTTGTTTCGGTCACTGCGCTCAACGATGACGGCAGCATTCTGATTGCCGGTGAAGCCTTTGTCGGCAAGACACCTGAAGAGGCGACCCAGCTGGTTGTCAGTCTGGCAACCGATGCGGGCTACCTGGTCAAGGGTGAAATTACATCGAAAAACACCGAGGACAGCCAGACCGTTTCCATCACCGTCTCCGGCAATTCGGATTACGCCGAGAAGCTGCGCGCGAATGTGAAAAAGGATGTCGAAAAGTTCCTCTCCGACAACAAGATTACCGCTACGGTGGAGAACGCCAAGGCAAAGACGCTGGAGGAGATGCGCAAAATCGTAGTTGAGGACGGCATTTTCACCGAGGAAGAAGTGCAGAACATGACTGAGGAGCAGCTCTACAAGGCTTTGGCTGCCGGTCGGATTGAGACTGCCGAGCTTCTGACGGCTGAGATGCGCGAGGCATACTATCGCGCAAAGGATTACAAGATCTCGTTTGCGGAGCGTCAGGCGACGCTTGACGTAATCAACGGGATGGACGGAATTTATCAGATTCTGCTGTCGGGCTACCAGGCTGCGCTCTCGGCATATGGGAGTGCGATTGACACGATCGATGATCTTCGCTACGAGCTGCTGGTCTCTCCGGATTCTGCCTACCAAAAGGCATTGGCGCAACTGCGCGATGCGAAGGAAGAGCTTTTGAAGGAAAAGAAGCTGATGCTGACGGTTAAGATCGGTGATGCAAACTATGCCGAGATCAGTGCTTCCTTCAAGCTGAGTGAAGAGAACTACAACAAGCTGTTGAAGGCGGTTGAGGATGCAGGTACTGCAGCCAATGAGGCAATTGACAACGCGCTCTCTTTGATGCGGCAATGCGAGGATTCGCTCAAGGAGCTGGAAGCATCCTTCCCCACCGAGATTAAGACGAAGCTGTCTTCCGAGGCAAAGGCTTTGGAGGACAAGGTGAACGCCGCCAAGGACGGTTTCTTTGCCGAGTTCGAAGCCGCTCATGCGGACGACATCAAAAAGGCTGAAGATGACCTCAAAGCCAAAAAGCAGGAACTGATCGCCCAGGCAAAGGGAGAGAAATAAGAAAGACCTTGGAGGAAGAAGGGGGACCCTTTCGGAG
>USMO01000204.1 GCA_900555785.1 uncultured Eubacteriales bacterium
CGGGCGGCGTTCCGGCGGCGGTACGCGAAAAGCTGCCGGTGCTTTGCGGCGTCGGGGGTGAGATTTGCTGGCTTCCGTTTGCGGGTGCCTGCGGCGAGCCGGACGGCAGCGCGCTTGTGCTGACGGTCACCCTTTCGGAAAACAGGACAGACAGGATGGAATGACGGAGGAAAAAACGGATATGTACGAAATCAGCAGGGACATTGAACGGATTCTGGTCGGAAAAGAGGAGCTGGAAAGCATCTGTGACCGGCTGGCTGCGCAGATTACCGCCGAGTACGGCGATTCGACGCGCGATCTGGTCATGGTGGTGGTGCTCAAGGGCTCGATCATGTTTGCAACGGATCTGGTGCGCCGGATTCCCCGGCAGGTCTGCCTGGAGTTCATGAAGGTGTCATCCTACGGGGCGGAAACCGAGACTTCCGGCTTCATTCAGGTACATCTGGATCTCAAACGGGATGTCAGAGGCGCTGATGTCATCATCATCGAGGACATCGTTGACAGCGGACGGACGCTGGAAAAGCTGTCCGGTTTGCTTGCAAACCGCGGGGCACACAGCGTCAAATGCTGCACGCTGCTGGATAAGCCCGAGCGGCGGCAGGTCGATTTCAACGCCGATTATGTCGGATGTGTCGTGCCGGATGTGTTTGTGGTCGGGTACGGACTGGACTATGACGAAAAATATCGCAATCTGCCGTATGTCGGCGTGCTGAAACCGTCGGTGTACGAGAAATAAGCGAAACGGAACGGAGGCATTCATGAAGCAACGCAGTATCATCCGCCAGCTGATCTACTATGTCGTGGCGATCGTCCTGATCGTTCTGGCAGTCAGTGCGCTGACCTCGCGCGGAACGACCGTCAAGAAGGCGACCTATGACGACGTGATTGAGGCGATCAGCAAAGCGGGCGCGGAGGACGCGACCGACGCGGACAAAATCAAAAGCATTACCCTGACCGCTAAAAATCAGCTGATCATCGAGTTTCAGGACACGAATAAAGCATCGATGTCCTACAAATTCGACGATAAAACGCTGAATTTCTTCTACAAGAACCTCTCCTCCGAGGTGGAGGACCTGGTTAAGGCCGGGAAGATTGAGACCTATGACCTGACCCCGACAACCGAGATCCCGGCATGGGTAAGCTTCCTGCCGATGATCCTGATTGTGATCTTTATGATTGTGCTCTGGGTCATCTCCGCAAACCAGATGAGCGGCAAGGGCGGCGGAAAGTTCAACTCCTTCGGGCGCGCAAAGGTCAAGACCCCGGCACGGGACGGGCAAAAGGTTCTGTTCCGTGACGTGGCAGGCGCAGACGAGGAGAAGGAAGAGCTGGTGGAGATTGTGGAGTTCCTCAAGGACCCGCAGAAGTTCACCAAGCTGGGTGCGCGCATTCCGCACGGCGTGCTGCTTGTCGGCCCTCCCGGTACCGGTAAGACCCTGCTTGCAAAGGCGGTTGCCGGCGAGGCGGGCGTTCCGTTCTATTCGATTTCCGGTTCCGATTTCGTGGAAATGTATGTCGGCGTCGGCGCGTCGCGTGTCCGTGATCTGTTCGACACCGCGCGCAAATCCCCGGCGGCAATCATCTTCATCGATGAGATTGACGCGGTCGGGCGTCATCGCGGCGCAGGTCTTGGCGGCGGTCACGACGAGCGCGAGCAGACGCTGAACCAGCTGCTGGTGGAGATGGACGGCTTCGGCTCGCATGACGGCATTATTGTCATGGCAGCAACCAACCGCCCGGATATTCTGGACCCCGCGCTGCTGCGTCCGGGACGGTTTGACCGCCAGGTGACGGTTAACTACCCCGACATCAAGGGCAGAGAGGCGATCCTGCAGGTCCACGCGCGCAACAAACCGATGGAAGCCGGTGTGGATTTCCATAAGATTGCGCAGTCGACCATTGGTTTCACCGGCGCAGACCTTGCAAACCTGCTCAACGAAGCGGCGCTGCATGCCGCAAAGCGGGGCAAGTCGCTGATTGGGATGGATGACATTGAGGCATCCTATATGAAGGCGCTGCTGGGACCGCAGAAGAAATCCACTGTTCGTTCCGAAAAGGACAACAAGCTGGTGGCGTATCACGAAGCGGGTCACGCCGTGTCGAACTTCTACCTCGACCACGTCGATCCCGTGCATCAGATATCCATCATTCCAAGGGGTATGGCGGGCGGCTACACGCTCCACAGACCCACCGAGGATAAGAACTATACCTCAAAGAATGAGATGCTTGACAGCCTTGTAGGCTTGCTCGGCGGCAGAGTTGCCGAGGCGCTCGTTATCGGCGACGTCTCCACAGGCGCGTCAAACGATATCGAGAGAGCGACCGAGATAGCCCGCAGCATGGTCACGAAATACGGCATGAGCGACAAGCTCGGCCCCATCGCTTTCGGCGATCAGAGCAACGAGGTCTTCCTCGGCAAGGACTTCAACCACGTCAGGAATTATTCCGAGAGCGTCGCTTCTCAGATTGACGAGGAGATCGAGCGCATAGTTAAGGACGCTTATTCCAGGACTAAGGAAATACTCAGCGAGCATATCGACAAGCTCCACGCAGTCGCGCAGGCTCTTCTTAAAGAGGAGAAGATCGACGGCAAGGAGTTCGAGGCTATTATGAAAGGCGAGCAGCAGCCCGTCGAGGCTGAGTCTCATCCCGAGACCGCGCCCGAAGCCGCAGAATAAGCTGTATAATCAATAAGGGAGCTGCAAGCCCGCAACGGCCGCAGCTCCCCTGTTTTTTATTTTAGAGTATAAAAAATGAACAATGAACAATACTTTGAACACAGATACCGCAATTGTCGTCTCTTGCAAATTCGATAAAGAGTATCTATATCCATTATACCGTTCATTATTCATTAATTAATGCCCTTGATCGCGCAAGCAAAGGCATTCTGGTGCCGGTGACCGGACTTGAACCGGTACGGTGTTGCCACCGAGGGATTTTAAGTCCCTTGCGTCTGCCGATTTCGCCACACCGGCATTAACGGCGGATGCGGCGGGG
>USMO01000205.1 GCA_900555785.1 uncultured Eubacteriales bacterium
ATCTTCTACCACAGGGGGCTTTTTTCGTATTGTCCGTACAATTTGGGGCAGTTCAGATTGCTTCGGGCGGGGGGCTGTTGTATCTTACCGGAACACCGTCACGCCGTCGGCGAGGAAGACCTCGGTGCGCAGGATGCGGTAGGATTCCTCTGCGGGGTCGCCGGAGAGGATGCCGAGGCGGTCCTTTGCCGCCATGATGAGAAATTCCGGGTTGAGGTAGGCATCTCCGCTTGCCGACAGGAGCGCGGACAGGCGGACGGTTCCGGGCACCGGGCAGGTTACCGCAAGATTCCGAATCAGCGGCACGATGTCAATCTCCCGCTCCCCTGCCTTGCCTTTTTTGGTCATGTAGAGGGGCGATGTCGTCAGGAGCGTTTGCATTGCGGCTGCGGTTGCCGCATCCGCTCCGGCAAAGGTCAGCTCCATTTCGTAGCTTGCCCAGCCGATGTCCTGGAACTTTGAGGTCGGTTCGTAGGCGTCCAACACTGCCATCTCTTCGGTCAGTTCCCGGTTCAGGCGCTGCCGGAGTTCCTCAGGCGGGATTTTGCGGTCCAGGCGCAGGTCCAGATACTCGCATTCGCTCTCCGCACCGATGGACAGCGGCAGACCGAAGGTCACCTTGGCATGCGGGTTGAAGCCCTGGGTATACCACATGGGGATATTCGCCCGCACCAGCACGCGCGCCAGCGTCCGCTGCAGGTCCAGATGCGAGATGTACTGCAGGCTTCCCACTTTGCGAAATTTGATGCGCATGGTCAGGAACGGGTCTGCCTTCTCCCATTGCGCCATGATTTCCTGGCGGTTGGGAATCATCTTGCGCGGCAGGACGGTCGGCTTCTCGGGGGGATACGGGTTGACATGCGGGCAGACGGCGCGCTCGCCGCCCAGCTTGTTTGCGCCGCAGCCCGAGCATTGCTCGCGGCAGTTCGGCGTGGTCTGCTCCGCATAGGCACGCGCACGCTCCCGCTTGAAAAATTCCTTTGACACGCCGCAATCGATGATGTCCCACGGCAGGACCTCGTCCAGTCCCCAGTGCCGGTAGGCATAGAATGCCGGGTCGATGCCGGTGCGGCGAAAGACATCCAGCCACTTGTCGTAGTCGAAGTGCTCGTCCCATGCGTCAAATTTGAACCCCTCGCGGCAGCCAAGCTCCAGGGCATCGGACAGCCGCCGGTCGCCCCTTGCCAGCACCACCTCAATCAGGCTGACTTTGGCGTCATGGTGGACATACCGCACATGGCGGTTGGTGATTTTGCTTTTCAGGTACTCCTGCTTTTCGCGCAGCATCTCCATCGTGTCCTGCGGCTCCCATTGGAACGCGGTAAACGGCTTGGGGATGAAGCAGGAAACGCTGACGGTGACCGTGACCTGCCGCCCCTTCGGCCGGTTGGGGTTGGCATAGTAGGAATCCACCACCCGCTCGGCGAGCTTGGCAATGCCCTCGATGTCGTCCAGTGTTTCGGTTGGCAGTCCCTCCATGAAATAGAGTTTGACCGCCGTTTTGCCCGCGTCAAACGCCACCTTCATGGAGCGCAGGACCTCCTCTTCGCGCACGTTCTTGTTGATGACGTCGCGCAGCCGCTGGGTGCCCGCTTCGGGCGCGAAGGTCAGCGACGAGGAACGCACCGAGGCGATGCGGTCCATCAGTTCGCGGCTGAAGTTGTCCACCCGCAGGGACGGCAGCGACAGGCTGACCATGTTCTCGTCGGTCCATGCCAACAGCTTGTCGCACAGCCCTTCCAGCTGGGTGTAGTCGCTGATGGACAGCGAGGTCAGCGACAGTTCCTCGTAACCGGTGCTGTCAAACAGGCATTTTGCCTGCTCGTTGAGGACATCCGGTGTCTTCTCGCGCACCGGGCGGTAGATCATGCCCGCCTGGCAGAACCGGCAGCCCCGGATGCAGCCGCGGTAGACCTCCAGCATGATGCGGTCGTGTACCGTTTCGATATAAGGCATGACCACGCGGTCCGGGAAATAGACCTGGTCCAGGTCGCGCACGATCTGCTTCTGCACGGTGCGCGGGATGTCGTCATAGACCGGCGTGTAGGCTTGGACGGTTCCGTCCTCATTATAAGTGACCGTATAGAGCGACGGCACGTAGACGCCCGGAATGGTCCTTGCCGCTTCATGCAGGAAGTCCGCGCGGGTATACCGTCCCTCGTCCTTCATGCGGATGTACAGCTCCACGATGGAGGGAAGCATGTTCTCCCCTTCTCCGATGTTGAACAGGTCGAAAAAGTCCGCTACCGGCTCGGGATTGAAGGAGCAGGGACCGCCGCCGATGACCAGCGGGTCGTCCTCTCTCCGGTTCTTCGTGCGCAGCGGGATGCCTGCCAGGTCGAGCATGTTCAGCACGTTGGTGTAGCTCATCTCATACTGGAGCGTGAACGCGACAAAATCGAAGCGGTCCAGCGGGTCACCGCTTTCCAGCGCCACCAGCGGCAGGTTGTGCAGCTTCATCTGCTCCTGCATATCGACCCACGGGTCATAGACCCGCTCGCACCAGATGTCCGGGTGCTGATTCAGCGCGCCGTAGAGCAGCCGCACGCCGAGGTTTGACATGCCGATCTCATAGGTATCCGGAAAGCAGAACGCAAACCGCGCCTTGACCTTCGTTTTGTCCTTGATGATCTGTCCGTATTCGCCGCCGGCGTATCTGCCGGGCTTCTGCACCGATTTGAGGATGGTGCTGTTCGGTCGTCTGACCGTCGTTTCGTTTGTTTTCATAGGTTCCTTTCCCCGGGCAGGAGGCGCGCGGTGCGGTCTCTGCCTGAAGAAAACCTTGAGACGGGTCTCAAGGTCTTCTCATTCAGAAATAACTTATTCCCGTTTTCCGGACGGGAGCATGATGCGGGTTGCAATCCAGGCGACAAGGTCCCAGAACAGGCGGAAAAGCGTTGGCAGCAGGACCAGCGCGCTTGCCTGGAGCTCTGCGGTATGGAACCCGAGCACGACGCCCAGCGCTGCCCCGAGTGCCGCTCCGGCACAGAGGACCC
>USMO01000206.1 GCA_900555785.1 uncultured Eubacteriales bacterium
TGGATGGGATAGGAGGTCAGATGAAAACTTTTTGCAAGCTCACGGCGCAGAGCCCAGCGGCGTCCTATGTGCCGCTTCCGAGGTTCCTTCTCCAAGACGAAACTCTGTGTGACATCAGCAACGACGCCAAGGTACTCTATGCGCTGCTGCTGGACAGAGCCAGCATCTCCCGGCAGAACGGCTACGTCGAGCCGGACGGCACGATCCGGCTGTACTTCACCTTGGAACAGGCGCAAACCAAACTCCACCGCAGCCGCCAGAGCGCCACGCGGATCTTCCGGGAACTGGAGTACAGTGGTTTGATTGTTCGGCGCAAGCAGGGCTTGGGCAAGCCCGCCCTCATCACGCTGAATTACCCAGCGGACGCAAAGCTGATTCAGCCAAGAGAGGATGGCGCAATATTGCATGAATAAAGGTCGAAAACAAGGTGTTTTCCGCCCCACAAGCGCCGAGAAAACACGGGGGAATATCTTTTCTTATGATCGTCCCCGAATGCGCCTAAATGTTCTACAGAAGCGATAAAGGAGGTACTACGTGAACGCAGAAAAAGCGAATATTCAAAACAGCATGGATGCAGCCGAAATTCCGGAATACGTCTTTGAATCGCTGGCACGGAGTCTGCTTCCGGTAATTCAGAAGTACTACGAAAGCGAAGGTGGCAAAAAGGCATTTGCCGAATGGAAAGCAAAGAAGGAGATTTCAGACAGTGCATCTACATAAAGAAACCGGGAGGATTGCCCTGATCGGCAGTCCTCCCGGTTTCTTTATTACCAGTCTTCAACTTCTTCTATAAAAACAATAAATCCGAACCCATGACCAATCGGTACAAGGTTCAGATTATATTGTTTTGGTGGACCATAGGGGGATCGAACCCCTGACCTCCAGATTGCGAACCTGGCGCTCTCCCAGCTGAGCTAATGGCCCTAAAACGACGGCAGCTCCGTCCGGTACGGAGCGAAGCTGCCTGTTTGGTGACCCCTACGGGAATCGAACCCATATCTTCGCCGTGAGAGGGCGACGTCTTAACCGTTTGACTAAGGGGCCAACTTTCGTTGACCTGTTTATTATAGCACATCTTTTCCAAAATTGCAAGGGGTTTTCGAAAAAAAATTCCATGAGATCAGGATTTTTTTCGTTTTTCTGCCCTCTCTCCGCAAAGTGTCAACAATTGTTGATGTTTTGTTGACCGAAGGTTGTACTTCCCGCGATAGAATAAGGAAGTAAACTGGGGGGGTATGGGCCGGACCCCGCTGACACTGTTTTATCGGAGGATCAAATGGAGTTTTTGAGATGCGCACTGTACCTTGCCGGCATCGGCTTTCTGTCCTTTCTTTTGGGTCGGATTCTGCCGAAGGGCTGGATTAACGGGGAGCAATTCCCCTTCCGTACTTACGCGACCGAGGACCGCTTCTACTGTCTGATCCGGGTTCGGGTCTGGCAAAACAAGCTGCCCGACATGAGTCGGGTCTTCCCCGCTCTGATGCCGCCGAAAAACCTCTCCGGCAATTACCGCGACCGGCTGCCTGTGATGATTCGCGAGACCTGCGTAGCGGAGCTGACACATGTGCTGCTGGCGGTGCTGGGCTTTCACTGCATTTCCATCTGGCAGGGGCCTGCCGGCATCATTCTGTCGGTCCTGTTCTGTGTTGGAAATCTGCCGTTTGTCATGATTCAGCGCTACAACCGCCCGCGGCTGATCAAGCTTGCGAAATGGGTTGCCGCGCGGGAGCAGGCTGCCCCTGTCGCCTCCGGCGAGAAAGTTGAGGAAACACAGAAATGCGAATCCTGATTCTGAGCTGCAGCATTGGCGGCGGGCACGATGCCTGCGCGCGGGCAGTCTCCGACGAGATGACCGAGCGCGGGAACGAATGCGTCACGCGCGATGCGCTGCGCTTTGTTTTTCGCGGGCTGCCCGCCGTTTTTTCGCGCAGTCACGTCTGGGTCTACCGGCACACGCCCGCCCTCTTCGACAAGGTCTACCGCTTTGGCGAGACGCATCCGGCATCCTTCCGGCAGGGCACGCTGTTCCGGCGGCTGTTCCGGCGCGGGACGAAAAAGCTGGGGGTCTACCTGCGCGAGGGCGGGTTTGACACGGTGATCTGCACGCACGTTTTCCCGGCGATGATGGTCAGCGACGCGCTCCGGGCATTCCCGGATGGGGTGAAAAAACCGCAGACCTGCTTCATTGCGACCGACTACACCGGCTCCCCCGGTCTTGCGGAATCCGACCTGGACCGCTACTTTATTCCGGACCGCGCGCTGGAGCATTTCTTTACGGTTGGGGAGATTACGCCCGACCGCATGTATCCGAGCGGCATTCCGGTCCGCCGGGCGTTCTACCGGCACACGCCGACCGAAACGGCGAAAGAGCGTGCGGGTCTGCCCCGTGACTGTCGCCACATGGTGATGATGTGCGGCAGCATGGGCTGCGGACCGATGTACGGGTTGACGGTCCGGCTCTCCGACGAGCTGCGGGAGAACGAGCTGCTGACCGTTGTCTGCGGCACGAACAAGCAGCTTTACCGCCGCCTGCAGGCGAAATGCAGCGGCAATCCGCGCGTGCGGATTCTTTCTTATGTCAAGGATGTGGCTGCTCTTTTGGACAGCGCCGATCTCTATCTGACGAAGCCCGGCGGCATCAGCGTGACCGAGGCTGCGGAAAAGCATTTGCCGATGATTCTGATTGACACGGTTGCCGGCTGCGAGGACTACAATCTGCAGTTCTTTGTCGGGCTTGGTGCTGCCAAGCAGGCCGGCAACGAGCGGCAGACCTGCGAACTTTGTCTGTCGACTCTGCGCAGTGACGACACTCTCCGGGAGATGTCCGGCGCCTACCGCAACCGCCAAGCCGCGAACGGCGCAAAATATATCTGCGACGCCCTACAGAACGGCGCGGGGTAAGACCTTGGGGCGCTGCCCCAAGCCCCGCTTAGGGGCTTCTTTCGGAGAGAAGCAACGCTGCGCTACTGACTGGTTGCTGCGCAACC
>USMO01000207.1 GCA_900555785.1 uncultured Eubacteriales bacterium
CCCCGAGTTCAAATCCCGCCCGGACAAGCCCCATCCGCTTTTCGTCGGCTTCATTGATGCCGCGATGAAGAAAAAGGAGGGGTAAGACCTTGGGGCTCTGCCCCAAGCCCCGCTTAGAACCTTCTTGAAAGAAGGTTCTAAGGACTCCAAGAACTTTCAACGAAGGGGATATTGGAGTAGCCGGATTGGTTGGGTACGATGTCTGGGCTGCTCGAGTTATACAAAAAGTAAAAAGGAAAATGATCATGACAAAACGGATTCCCACACGTGATATTGCTTTGATGGCGCTGTTTGTGGCGCTGATTGCCGTCTGCTCTTGGATTACCATTCCGCTTCCCGAAGTCCCGATTACCATGCAGGTATTCGGGGTCTTTCTGGCGCTTGCGGTTCTGGGCGGGCAGAAGGGGACGATCTGCGTATTTCTGTACATTCTGCTGGGTGCGGTCGGCGCGCCGGTCTTCTCGAGTTTCCGCGCAGGGCTTGGCGTTCTGCTGGGAACAACCGGCGGCTACATTGTCGGGTTTATCCCGATGGCAATGCTCTATTGGCTGCTGACCGGCATCATCCGGCTTCGCCATCCGGTCATCCGCTTTGCCATCATGGCGGTCTGCCTGGCGGTCTGCTATGCGTTCGGAACCGCATGGTTTGTGGTGGTCTACATGTCCGGCACCGGTCCGATCAGCGTTGGGACCGCTCTGATGAAGTGCGTGGTGCCGTTCATTCTGCCGGATACCGTTAAAATTCTGCTTGCGATGCAGGTTGCGGCATTGGTCCGCCGCCTGAAGCTGATACCCAACCGTTGAGGAGGAACCCATGAGAGAACAGTATGAAAACCCGTTGTGCCGGCGCTACGCGAGCCGCGAAATGCAGGAGATTTTCTCCGATGCACGCAAATTCTCCACCTGGAGAAAGCTGTGGATTGCGCTTGCGGAAAGCGAAAAGGAGCTGGGGCTGGATATCACCGATGCGCAGATTGCCGAGATGAAGGCGCACGTCACCGACATCGATTTTGCGGTTGCGGATGCCAGAGAGCGCGAGGTGCGGCATGACGTGATGGCGCATATCTACGCCTACGGTCAGGTCTGTCCGAACGCAAAACCGATCATCCATCTGGGCGCAACCAGCTGCTATGTCGGCGACAACACCGATCTGATTCTGCAGCGTGACGCGCTTCTGCATGTTCGCTCGCAGCTGATTCACACGATTGCGGCGCTGGCAGAGTTTGCCGACCGCTACAAGGACCTCCAGACCCTTGCCTGGACGCACTACCAGGCTGCGCAGCCGACAACCGTTGGCAAGCGGGCAACGCTTTGGATGCAGGATCTGATGATGGACCTGGACCATCTGGATTTCGCGCTCTCCCGCCTGCGCCTGCACGGCTGCCGCGGCACCACCGGAACCGGTGCCAGTTTCCTGGAGCTGTTCGATGGGGATGCCGGTAAGGTGCGCGAACTGGAAAAGAAGATTGCAGCCAAAATGGGCTTCTCGTCGGTCTATTCGGTCAGCGGGCAGACCTATACCCGAAAGGTGGATTATTTCGCGCTGTCGGTGCTCTCGGGCATTGCGCAGTCTGCTATGAAATTCTCCGGCGACATCCGTCTGCTTTCGCACATGAAGGAAGTGGACGAGCCGTTTGAAGCCGGTCAGGTCGGCTCTTCGGCCATGGCATACAAGCGAAATCCGATGCGGTCCGAGCGGATAACCTCGCTGGCGCGCTATGTGATGGCAGACGCGCTCAACCCCGCCATGACCGCAGGCACGCAGTGGTTCGAGCGAACGCTGGACGATTCCGCAAACCGCCGCATCAGCATTCCCGAGGCGTTCCTTGCAACCGACGGAATCCTGACCCTTTACCTCAACGTCATCAGCGGCTTGACCGTGTATCCTAAGGTCATCGAAAAGCACCTGATGGAAGAGCTGCCGTTCATGGCAACCGAGAACATCCTGATGTACTGCGTCAAGCACGGCGGCGACCGCCAGACCCTGCATGAAGCCATCCGGCGGCATTCGGTTGCGGTCGGCAAAGCCATCAAGCAGGAGGGCGCGGACAACGATCTGCTTGACCGCATCGCTGCGGACCCGGCATTCTGTCTGGACCGTGCAACGGTGGATGAAATCATTCGCACCAGCAACTTTACGGGAATCGCCTCCGCTCAGGTAACCGATTACCTCGCCGAAGTGCGCGCAATGCTTGCAGACAACGCGGACGTGCTCGCCGGAAAAGCCGAATCCCAAGTCAATGTGTAATCCGGAATAATAAAAAATAAAAGGAAGGTATTTGAAATGCTTACATCGATCGTCGGTATCAACTGGGGAGACGAAGGAAAGGGGCGCATGGTCGACCTGCTTTCCTCGGATTATGACATCATCTGCCGCTATCAGGGCGGGAACAATGCCGGTCATACCGTCGTCAATGACAAGGGCAAGTTCATCCTCAATCTGCTGCCGTCCGGCATTCTCCGCGATTCTACGGTCAATGTCATGGGCAACGGCATGGTCATCGACCTGGAGCACCTGGTCGGGGAGATGGGCAGACTGACCGAAAAGGGCATCCGCATCTCGCCCGAGAACCTCAAGATCAGCGACAAGGCAGTCATCTGCATGCCGTATCACAAGCTGATGGACTGCATGGAGGAGGAGCGCCTGGCTGATAAAAAGTTCGGCTCCACCCGCCGCGGTATTGCGCCGGTTTATGCCGACAAATACATGAAGAAGGCACTCCGGATGGAGGATCTGCTGCACCTCGACGGTCTTGCAGAAAAGGTTCACGACATTGTGGAGTGGAAGAACATCACCGTCACCGGCTACGGTCACGAGCCGATCAAGGCGGAGGAGATGATGGACTGGCTGCGCAAATTCGGCACGCAGCTGATTCCCTACATTACCGATGTTTCCGAATACCTGCAGGGCGCTATGGAAGCCGGCAAGAACATCATGTTTGAGGCGCAGCTCGGCGCACTCCGTGACATCGATCTCGG
>USMO01000208.1 GCA_900555785.1 uncultured Eubacteriales bacterium
ACCGCCAGGCGAACGGAAACGCGGCGCTGCACCGGCTGCTGGAGGAATCGGACCCGGAAAGCGCGGCGGCAATCCATGAGAATAACGTGCCGCGCGTCATCCGGGCGCTGGAGATTTTGCGCGTAACCGGAAAGACCAAAACCGAGCTGGATAGGCTGTGCGCCGAGCCGGACCCAACGTTTTGCCCGTATGTGGTAGGTCTGCTGTGGGACCGTGACGCCCTGCGAAAGCGGATTGACGCCAGAGTGGACGCCATGCTGGCGGCAGGACTGGAGGAGGAGACCCGGCAGCTGCTGACCGCAGGCGTGTTTGACACAAACGCAACGGCAGCGCAGGCAATCGGCTATAAGGAACTGCTGGCATACCTGCGGGGCAAGGAATCGCTGGCGAGCGCCGTGGAACGCCTGAAATGCGCCACCCGACAGTACGCCAAGCGCCAAATGACCTGGTTCCGCGCGAAACCCTATGTCCGTTGGGTGGACGCAGGAACGGTGTGAGGCCTCTTTCTGCAAGACCTTTCCGGCTGTACAACATCCGTACCTGCTGAAATACAGAACATAAAATCATACCATTGTTAGAAATCTTGGGGAGAGTCTTGGCGCGTCCCAAGGTCTTCCACCTCTTACCCCAAAAGAAAGGAGAACCGCCATGCAGCAGCTGCGGTATCTGAAGGAGCACGCCGGCAGAATCGGCTTGACGGTGCTGCTTTTCTGCCTGATTGTTTATACCGTCTATCACGCGGTCGGAGGCTCGGCGGGGAGCCTCAATACCACCCCGGTCCGACAGGTGACCGATACCACTCTGGTCACTGGGGAGGGCTGGCTGTTCCGGGACGAGACCGTCCTGACGGTCCCCGAGGGGGGGCTGATCAACAGCCTTGCAGCCAGCGGCACAAAGGTCGGACGCAATACCGAACTGTTCCAGGCATGGTACGGAACCGGCATCGCCGAGGCAGTTCTGGCAGCCGAACAACTAAGGTTGGACAGCCTCAACCGGCAGATTGCACTGCTGGAGGATAGCCTGCTGCCGGAGGGGACCAAACTCTCCGCAGCGGCGGGTTACCGCAGCGACGCCATGAAAAAACTGTCGGAAATCCGGGCGGGCATCCGGACCGGAAACTGGACCGGGCTGAAGGACGCAGGGGACGAAATGCTGATCTCCCTGAACCGCTATGCCGCGCTGCTGTCGTCCGAAGAAGGCATCCGGCAGACCCTTGCTGTCCTGCAGGACCAGCGGAACGCCATGCTGAACGGCGAGTGCCGCACGACCGTCAACGACAGCGCGTCCGGCTATTACTACGACAAAAGTGCGGTGGACGGGCTGGAAAGTATTTTTCGCACGCAGGAACTGGAAACGCTGACCGGCGAGCGTTTTGAACAGCTGAAGCGCGCAGCCCCGCTCTCCGAGGACGGCTTGGCGGGCGGCAAAATCTGCTACGGCTACCAATGGTATCTGGCGCTCACACTGCCGGCAGAACTGGCAGAAGGGCTGGAGACCGGCACCGCCTATACCGTAAAATTTCCGGAGAACCGGGATCGCGAGCTGCGGCTGACCTGCACGGACCTGCGCGACGCAGGGGACGGCAGCGGACAGACCATCGTGATTCTGCGGTCGGACGTCACCCCGGCGGATTTCTCCTTCCTGCGCTGCCAGACCGTGGAGCTGACGATGGGGGAGAGCACCGGTCTGTATATCCCGGAGCAGGCGATTGTACACCTGGGCGGGGAGGTCGGCGTGTATATTTTTGACAGCGGAACAACGGTGTTCCGGCGAATCGCTCCCTCGGCGGTGCGGGACGGCTACTACCTGTGCCTGGCGGAGGACCCGGAGCCGGAAAAGGAAACGGCTTACCTGAAGCTGAACGACCTGATGGTGCTGTCGGGCAAGAATCTTTACGACGGAAAGGTGTACAGGCGATGAGCGGGCTGGAGTATATGGCAGAAAACCTTGCGGCGGTGCGCGGTGAAATCCGGACAGCGGAAATGCGCGCCGGACGGGAAGGGAAGACCACGCTGATTGCGGCGGTGAAGTATACCGACGCGGAGCACATTGCCGAGCTGGTGCGCCTGGGCGTGCGGGACCTCGGAGAGAACCGGGTCCAGCAGCTGGTGGAACATGCCGACGCGCTGGAAGCGATGGGCATCCGTGACGTGCGGTTCCATTTTATCGGCACGCTGCAGAAGAACAAGGTCAAATACCTTGCCGACCGTGCGGTGATGATTCACTCGGTCGATTCGCTCCCGCTGGCAGAGGAGATCGAGCGGCAGATGGCAAAGCGCGGGAAATGCATGGAAGTGCTGGTCGAAATCAACAGCGGAAACGAGGAGAGCAAGAGCGGTGTTGCCCCCGAGGCGGCGCCGGAACTGGCGGCGCAAATTGCCGCGCTGCCGCACCTTTCCCTGCGCGGATTCATGACAATGGCACCGAAATGTGAAAAAAATGAGGATTATCGCAAATATTTTCGAGAAACTTACAAAATAGGTCTTGACATTTGGCAAAAAAAGCTTCATAATATAGGTAGCCCGCTTTTTTCGATGGGAATGTCGGCGAGCTTTCCGGCTGCAATTGAGGAGGGCGCAGACTTTGTGCGCGTCGGACGCGCGCTGGTTGCACTTCCGGAAGGATGATAGAACACAGGACGGATCGAAATTTTACCGGATGAGGAGGAATCACAAATGAATCTTTTGAAGAAGTTTATCAGAGACAACAATGCGGTCGAGGACGAAGACGATGAGTTCAACGACCTGTACGTAGATGAGGATGTTCAGATGGATATGGCAGGCGGCAACGAGGCGCCCGCGCCTGCCGCAATGGGGAACACCACAGCGTCCCGCGCGCCCGAGCCGGCATCGCCCGAGAAGGTTGCGCTGAAGCTGATGCAGCCCAAGAGCCATGCCGAGGCAACCAAGATTGCCAAAATCACCATCAACAAAGGCACCTTCTCTGTTACGGCAACAGGCTAT
>USMO01000209.1 GCA_900555785.1 uncultured Eubacteriales bacterium
CGGGCGAGGTCCACCAGTTTCTGCCCGCCGACCTTCAATGCGGAATACATGGGCGGGACCTGCGAAACGGTGCCGCGAAATTCCGGCAGCACCGCTTCCAGCGCGGAAAAATCGGGGATTGCCGCACCGGCGGAGAGCACCGCTCCGGTCGTGTCTTCGGTGTCGGTCGTCAGCCCGAGCCGCAGAGTGGCAAGGTAGCGCTTGCGGTCGCAGACCAGGTATTCGCATGCTTTTGCGGCGCGCCCAAGGAGTACCACCAGCACGCCGGTTGCCATCGGGTCCAGCGTTCCGGTGTGCCCGACCTTTTTCGTGCCGTAAAGCCGCCGGACCTTGCCGACGATGTCATGTGAGGTCACTCCGGCATGCTTGTTGACAATCAGAACGCCGTCCGCGTCGGAATCTATTCGCATGCGGAAACCTCCGGGAACCGGACCCATGCGGAGTAGATGACCTGTCCTTTTTCGGAGAAGTTGCGTTCGTATTCGGTCATGATGTTGCCCTCGGCGCGGTCGGAATGATGCAAATCACGCGTCATCCATTCCACCGTCAGCCCGCAGAGCGCGAACTGCTCCAGGCTGAAATCAAACAGCCCCTCGTTGTCGGTCTTCAGCCGCAGCAGCCCGCCCGGGACCAGCAGGCGGCGGTAGATTGCCAGAAAATCCGGGTGGGTCAGCCGCCTGCGCGCGTGTCCCGCCTTGGGCCAGGGGTCGCTGAAATTCAGATAGAGCGTGTCCACGCAATGCGCGGGGAACCAGTCGACCAGATTTTTCGCGTCTCCGATCAGAAACCGCAGATTGTCCGGGCGGGTATCCTTGGCTGCCATCGCTTTTTCCAGCGCCAGGCACGCAACGTCGGAAACGCGCTCCATCGCAATCCAGTTTTCGTCCGGGTGCGCCGCTGCCATCCCGACCGCGAAATCGCCCTTGCCGCAGCCGATTTCCAGCTGCAGGGGACGCGGGACGGGGAAGTAGGTCTCGGGATTCGGCGCGGGGAGCGCAGGAGGGGCAATCAGAAGCTCGCTGCAGGCGGCAATCCGCTCGGCACCGTGCTTTTTCTTTCTCATTCTCATAGGAAGTCTGTCCTTTCGGTTTTGTACCCTAACAGTATAGCAAAAAACGGCACAAAATGCAATAGTTTTTGTAAAATTGAATTTTTCTTTTTGAAAAATTGCAAAAAGGGGTTGACAAACCGGCGCTTTTGGTGTATACTCTTAGCAGATACAGAAATTCCGGCAATTTCGGGGAGAGGAGAACCGCATGAAAAAGATGATGTGCGCCATGTGCATGATGTGCAAGATGATGGACCGATGTGGGGATCCTTTTCTGTGTATTGCATGAGACTGGCTGCATAAAAACTCGTAAGCGGTGAAATTCATGTGCGCGGATGGGGAAACCCGACCGTGCTTTTTGTATTTCTGCCGGAAAGGAGCTTTTTATGCAGCCGTTTTTCTGTTTTGCAGCCGAATTTCGAATGTGCCGCCCGGCACATGGATGGATAGCCCTACCGCAGAATCACCCGGTCCATAACCCCAAAACCATAAAAAGGAGAACCTAAAAATGAAAAAACTGATTTCCGCGCTGCTTGCGCTGACTGCCGCCCTGCTTGCAGTATTTTCCTTTGCTTCCTGCAAATCGAACACGATTGACGTGAAAAGCAAAGACGAACTGATTGCCTACCTCCAAGCCAATCCCGGCGCAAAGATTGCGGTTCCGAACGACCCGACCAATGAGGCGCGCGCGCTGCTCCTGCTGGAGGCAAACGGCATTCTCGGGCTGAAAGCCGATGCCGGAATTGCCGCAACCAAAGCCGACATCACCGAGAACCCCTACAAGGTGGAAATTGTGGAACTGGAGGCTGCGCAGCTGCCGCTGAAGCTGGCAGATGTGGCGTTTGCCGTCATCAACTCCAACTACGCAATTCCCGCAAACCTGAACCCGGTCAGCGATTCGATTGTGGTGGAAGGCTCCTATTCTGCTTACAGCAACATTCTGGCGGTCCGGTCGGGGAATGCGACAAGCGACAAAACAAAGGCGTTGGTTGCCGCGCTGCAGAGCCGGACGGTTGCCGATTTTATCCGATCTACCTACAACGGCGCGGTCATTGGCGTGGTGGAGAACCCCGGTGACGGCTATGACGCAACGGTTGATTACGAGGCGCTGAAGGGGCAGACCATCACGGTTGCGGCATCTCCCACCCCGCATGCCGAGATTCTGGAACAGGCGAAAGAGCTTCTGGCGGCAAAGGGGATTACCCTGAAGATTACGGTCTACACCGATTACGTCCAGCCCAACAATGTTGTCGAGCAGGGCGAATGCGACGCAAACTACTTCCAACACACGCCGTATCTGGAGAACTTCAACACCGAAAACAGGACCCACATCGTGCCGGTTTCGGCGATTCATGTCGAGCCGATGGGGCTGTACTGCAAAAAATAATCTGCGCGGAGTGAGAACAACATGATTGAGATTCGCAACCTTTCCAAAACCTTTTCTGCCGCCGGAGGGACGGTCGACGCGCTGAAAAACATCAGCCTGACCGTTCCGGACGGAGATATTTACGGGATTATCGGCATGAGCGGCGCGGGGAAAAGCACGCTGGTGCGCTGTATCAACCTTCTGGAACGCCCGACCGAGGGGAGCGTGACGGTTGGCGGCATACGGATGGAAACCATGACCCCGCGCGAGCTGCGGGACGCCCGCCGGAAGATTACCATGATCTTTCAGGGCTTCAACCTGCTGATGCAGCGCAACTGCCTGGACAACATCTGCTTTCCGATGGAACTGAGCGGCATGAAGAAGGCAGACGCCCGGGCGCGCGCGGCAGAGCTTTTGGAGCTGGTCGGTCTGCCCGACAAGGCAAAGGCATACCCGGCGCAGCTGTCCGGCGGTCAGCAGCAGCGCATCGCCATTGCCCGTGCGCTGGCCA
>USMO01000210.1 GCA_900555785.1 uncultured Eubacteriales bacterium
TTGCGGCTGTTGCCGGCTGCTTTTTGGCGGGCTTGGGCTGTTCGCCCTCCTTCCCGCCCGAGAGGATTCCGGCATCCTGCCAGAAACGCAGAATACCGGCAACGCCATCGCGCTCGCAGCCTGCCAGCCTTGCCAGCTGCGCGGGCTTGCCGAAGAGGGTCGGGTCAGCTGCCAGCCAAAGAAGCACCCGCAACTGCTCCGGTGTCGCATCGGTGTCCAGGACCGCTGCCGGCAGGGTCAGAACGCCCTGCCCGTAATTCCATTTCCATTCCATGTGTTTGTTTCCCTTATCTTGGTCATGCTTTGCCGTCGGCATGGTGCTTCTGGCAGAGGCGGTAGGACAGCGCCATGAGCGAATCGCCCAGGTGGACGTTTTCCACGATGCATTCCGGGTCGTCCAGCTCCAGTTCGCGCCCGGTGAAGTTCCAGAAGCCGTGAACGCCGCTGTCGGTCAGCCGCTTTGCAACGCCCGGCGCCTGCTCTTTCGGCAGCGTCAGGACCGCCAGGTCGACCGGGTTCCGGCGGCAGAAATCCTCCAGCAGCGCCGCGTCATAGATTTTTACGCCGCTGATCTCCCGCCCGATCAGGTCCGGTTTGAGGTCAAACAGCGCCAGCACCCGGATGCCCCGCTTTTCAAACACGGGGGAGTGGACCAGCGCGCGCCCCATGTCGCCCGCGCCGACAACGATTGCCCGCAGACCTTCCTCTACGCCCAGCAGCTCGCAGATTTTGGCGTACAGGTAGTCGACGTTGTAGCCGTACCCCTGCTGCCCAAACCCGCCGAAGCAGTTCAGGTCCTGCCGGATCTGGGAGGCGGTCAGGTGCATCATCCGTGAAAATTCGCCGGAGCTGATGCGCATCCGTCCCTGCCGGATCAGCATGCGCAGATACCGGAAGTATCGCGGCAGCCGCCGGATGACCGCCGGTGAGACCTCCGGACGGTCGCATTCCTCCGCGCTCCCTGCGGCTTGTTTCTTCTCTTCTTCCATGTTTTCCTCAACTCCTTCCCGCTTTTTCCACAGGCCCCCCGGGTGGAAAACCACACTTTTCCACAGCCGTTTCCCATCTATTTCCATGCAAAACCGCAAAATACCGCGCTTTTTGGCGCCTTTTCGCCTGCTTGTCCGCTTTCCGCCCCAACTTTCCCACAGCCTGTGGAAAACTGCTGTGGAGAAGTCGGGGGGAAGACCTAGGGGCGCTGCCCCAAACCCTGCTTAGGAAACTTTTTGAAAAAAGTTTCCTAAGAACCTTCAAAAACTTTTACGGAGGGGTTGGGTGGGGATTGGGATGGGGTGTTTTTTCGTGATTCTGTTGCGCTTTGTCCGTCACTATCCAAGACGGACAAAAGGTATGAATCGCGCAACAATCGTCATTCTGACAATCACTATACAACCAATCAACAGCGAATTTTTGCCCTCCGGGCAAACAGAGCGTTCCACACACCAACCGCGTGCGACAGCCGATCTCTCTACATTCCCCAACCTCTCCAAAATCACAAAAAACTTTCCTCAGCCGGGTTTCGCGCCGATTATTTGTCGTACTTTCCCTATCCTCGCACAGCAAAACCTGCCGCGCACTCTGCGCGAAACCCGGCTGAGGAAAGTTCCGGAGAGTTAGGGAGAGGTTTGGAGAGGGGAAGAGAACCACCCCGAAAGGGGTTCTCTTCCCCTCTCCAAGGTCTTCTTCTCCCCTCCCCACCCCTACAACGACGAAGGATTCAGATCGATGCCGAAATAGAGTTTTTGTTTGGAGAACCCGGTCGAAACGCGGAGCAGAAGGGTCTGTAGCAGCGATAGCACCTGCCGCGTCAGACGGCACTTGATGACAATACGCTGCCGATACCGATTGTCCACCCGATAAACCGGAGCCTCCACAGGGCCGAACAGAAGCAGCTCTGCCGACTGAAACTCCGGCTCGGAGCGCAGCTTTTTCAACTCCTCCAAAAGCCGTACCCCCGCAATCTGGACCACATTTTCGGCAGGTCCCGAAAAGCTGATCAAAGCAATGTCGCAGATCGGAGGGAAACAAAGCGCACGGCGCAGACGAATCTCCCGCTCGTAAAACGACCCGTAATCCTGATCGCAGGCAAGCGAAATGATGTCGTTGTCTGGACAGTTGGTCTGAATAATCGCCCGCCCAGGCAGGTCTGCCCGCCCGGCGCGCCCGATTACCTGCGTCAGCATCGCAAAGGTCCGCTCGTTCGCGCGATAATCGTTGACGTAAAGCGAGGAATCTGCCAGAAGGACCCCAACCAGCGTCACCGCCGGGAAATCGTGCCCCTTCGTCACCATCTGCGTGCCAAGCAGAATGTCTGCCTCGTGCCGCCGGAACTTGCCCAGCATCTCTTCGTAGGACCGTTTCGACCCGGTCGTGTCCGCGTCCATCCGCAGAATCCGCGCACCGGGAATCCGCGTCCGCAGCTCCTCCTCAATCCGCTCGGTCCCAAACCCGATCGGTGCCAAATGCTCTGCCCCGCAGGACGGGCAGGCGCGCGGCAGCGGAATCTCGGTCCCGCACCAATGACAGATCATGCGCGGGTCGTTCAGCCAGTGCGACCGCGTTTTGTGATAGGTCATCGCAACCGAACAGCGCGGACAGGTCAGCGGCTGCCCGCAGGAACGGCAGGAAATGCTGGCATTGTAGCCCCGGCGGTTGAGGAACAGAATCGACTGCTCCCCCTTTCCGACCGTCTCGGCAAGCCCGTCCAAAAGCCGCCGGCTCATCTCCCCCGTGTTGCCCGCGCGCAACTCGGCACGCATGTCCACGACCTCGACCGCAGGCAGCCGCGCGCCGCCGTAGCGCTCCCGCAGCGGAACATACGTGTAAACCCCGTCCATCGCCTTTTTGTAGCTCTCCAGCGCCGGGGTCGCCGACGCCAGCAGCATCAGCGCCTTGTGGTGGG
>USMO01000211.1 GCA_900555785.1 uncultured Eubacteriales bacterium
GTTGCGGTTGCCGAAACGCTTGACAGCTGCATTTCCCGCACGCGCGACACGCTGACCTGCCGGCTCTCGGATGCGGGCAGCGTGCAGCTCCCGGTCGGTCTGATTCTGGAAGGCACCGGGTTGCCCTTCACACGCGTCGGAACGGTTGAAACCGCAGCGGCTCCGGCTGCCGGCTCGGTTTCCGTTTCGCTGCCGGAAAAGATCGGAAAATACATTTGGAGCGACCGCTACGAGATTACGGTTCTCTCCCGCCCGGGAGATGCCGCAGCGGACGCTTTGGCTGCCGCGCTGCGCGGCTCCGGTTCCGACTGTCTGAATCTGAGCGAAGGAGAGGACGGACCGGTTTCCCGCCGCATTCTGACCTCGCGTATTTTGCTGCTCTGCCCCGGTGCCACGCTGCCGGACGGGGACAAGACGCGTTTTGCCCTGCGGATGCTGACCAGCGGCGGCGGTCTGATTCTGCGTCTTGGCGAAGAAGCGCCTGCGGTCCCGGAATTTCCTTGTACGGTCTGCCCCGGTGCCACGCTGCCGGACGGATTTTTGCAGGAACTAACCGCTCTCGCCCGCTGATTTTCCCGCTCTTCGGTAAAAAAAAGAGAAAAAAACAGAAAAAATTTCAAAAACCACTTGCAATCTTTGAAAAGATATGGTATAATGATAGCTGTTGTACAATGGTTTTGCCCCGTTTTATACGGTGAAGCGTTAAATGTAGGAGGTGTCAAAAATGGCAAAATGCTGTATCTGCGGTAAGGGCGTTGTGTTCGGTCAGAACGTTTCGCACTCGCATCGGAAGACCAACAGAACCTGGAAGCCCAATATCCGTAAAATCAGACTGGAAGGCAGCAAATCGATCAACGTTTGTTCCCGTTGCCTGCGCACCATGAAGAAAGCCTGAGTCAGCCCATCCGGCTCGCGGCAAATAGAGAGTATGGCAGACACACCCCCGTGTCTGCCCTTTCTGTATGAGACGAAGGAAGACCTCGCGGCGCCGCCCCGAACCCCGCTTAGGGAACTTTTTGAAGAGAAGTAACGCTGCGCTACTGACTGGTTGCTTCGCAACCAGTCATCCCTAAGAACCCTCAAGAACTTTTAATAAGGGGGATTTTGTCGCTTGAATTTTTGTGGGTGCGGATTTTGTGTAGCCGGATTGCAGAATGCATATGGCTGCACAAGCATAGCACTCCCTCAAGAATAAGCCCTAACACCACACCTGTTCAAGTTCTTGGGGTTCTTAGGGGGTGACTGGTTGCGAAGCAACCAGTCAGTAGCGAAGCGTTGCTTCTACCGAAAGAAGCCCCTAAGCAGGGTTTGGGGCAGCGCCCCAAGGTCTTACACCAAGGAGGAACCATGCTTGCCATTCTGAGCGCGGGGGCGCCGGAGCGGATGGCGGCGCTGCTGCGGGAGAACGGATACGAAACAATCCGACTGCCGGAGAACCCGAACCTTCCGGCACCAACCGCAGCGCACCCCGACCTTTCGGTCTTTTTCGCAACCGACGCAATCCTGACCACACCAAGCTATGCAAAGCGCGCAGCGGAACCGCTGATGCGGATCAGCCAAGCCACCCGCCTGCCGGTCCGGGTCACCCGGCAGGAGACCGGCAACCGCTACCCGCAGGACATCCTGTTGGACGCGCTGCCCGTCGGAAACCGGCTGTTCTGTCTGCCGGACGCAACCGCAAACGAGCTGACCGCACACCCTGCCTATCGGGTTATCCCGGTGCGGCAGGGGTACGCCAAATGCGCGACACTGCCGGTCGGAGACAACGCACTGGCAAGCGCCGACCCCGCCATTCTCGCCGCAGCCAGGCAGGAGGGGCTGGACATCCTTCCCCTCTCCCCCGGCGGCATCCGGCTGGAGGGCTACGACACCGGCTTTCTCGGCGGCGCGGCATCCTTCGCCCCCTACGGCGGAACCGAAACGGTCTTCTTCTGCGGGGACCTCGCCGCCTACCCGGACGGAGACCGCCTCAAAGCCTTTCTCGCATCGCACGGCATGACCTGCCGGGACCTGCCGGGTCTGCCGCTGTGCGACATTGGCACCATTTTTTTACTGAACGGAGGAATCCAACATGGAACAGCATAAAAAAGACCGCCTCAACCACCTGGCAAAGAAATCACGCGACGCCGAGCTATCCGAGGAGGAAAAGCGGGAGCAGGCAGCCCTGCGCGCGGAATACATTCAGGAATTTCGCGCCCATTTTCAGGGCGTGCTGGACCACACGGTCATCCAGCGCCCCGACGGGAGCCGCACACCGCTGAACGAATACCGAAAAAAGGACGCCGAACAGCCCGAGCGGGAAGAAAAATGAAAAAGTCCTTTACAAATCGCAATTTGTGTGCTATAATATAGGTTGGAATGATATTGGCACAAATGGAGAACCTGATGGAGAACCTGTTGACGATCCGAACGCAGAGCGCCGCCGAAACCGAGGCATGCGGCGCCGATCTGGCAAAAAAAATGCTCGATGACCCCGGAATCCCCCCCTTCGTGGCGCTGTACGGCGATCTGGGGGTCGGGAAAACCGCCTTTGTGCGGGGGTTTGCATCGGTCATCGCGCCAGGGGTCACGGTCCGCTCTCCCACCTTTGCGCTGGTCAACGAATACCGCGCAAAGCCGCGCCCGCTCTTCCATTTCGACATGTACCGCATCACGGGCGAGGACGACCTGCTGTCCATCGGCTTTTACGACTACCTCGACCGCCCCGGCATCTGCCTGGTGGAATGGAGCGAGAATATCCCCTACGCCCTGCCGGATGATTACGTCCGGGTGGAGCTGCGCAAGGATGACCCGGACAAGCCGGACAGCCGCAGCCTGACACTGGAGCAGATCGGAGGTGCGGGGGCATGATCGTT
>USMO01000212.1 GCA_900555785.1 uncultured Eubacteriales bacterium
CCAGGTCGCGGTTGTAGTTGACCGCAGGCGTGCCGTATGCCTCAAGATGGAAATGGTCAATCATGTTCAGGTCGTTCAGGTCTGCCGTTGCAGCCTCGTAGGCAAGGTTGACCGGGTGCTTCAGGGGCAGATTCCAGATCGGGAAGGTCTCAAACTTTGCGTACCCCGCCCGGATGCCGCGCTTGTGGTCGTGGTAAAGCTGGCTGAGGCAGGTTGCCATTTTGCCGCTGCCCGGTCCCGGCGCGGTTACAACAACCAGCGAGCGCTCGGTTTCGATATAGTCGTTTTTCCCGAAGCCCTCGTCGCTGACGATGCGGGAAAGGTCCGAAGGATAGCCCGGAATGGTGTAATGCCGGTAGACCCTGACGCCCAGCGATTCCAGCCGGCGGCGGAACTTCTCGGCGGCGGGTTGCTCCTGCCAGCGGGTCAGCACCACGCTGCCGACGTACAGCCCGAAGCTGCGGAACGCGTCAATCAGGCGCAGCACGTCCAAATCGTAGGTGATGCCGAGATCCCCGCGCACCTTGTTCTTTTCAATGTCGTTGGCATTGATGACGATGACGATCTCTGCCTGCTCCTTCAGCTGAATCAGCATCCGGATCTTGCTGTCGGGCGCAAACCCGGGCAGCACGCGGGAGGCATGAAAATCGTCAAATAATTTGCCGCCGAACTCCAGATACAGCTTTCCGCCGAACTGACCGATCCGCTCCCGGATGTGCTGCGACTGCGTGGTAATATAAAGGTCGTTATCAAACCCCTGTTTATACATAAGCCTGTCCTTTCTTTCAATGCACCGCGCATCCGGCGCGCTGTTTTATAACCTGCCCGCAAGGTCCGACAGCGGCTGCCCGCAGTCTTCCCCTCTTCTCATGCGTTTGGACCCTGCATGGTCCACTGCCCGTCGCCCCCGGCTGCCAGACCGATGCCGTAGAACGCCGTCATGGCGCGCGCCAGATGGTCGCAGTCGGCGCAGGCTGCGGTCTCATATGCGGAGTGCATGGCAAGCTGTGCCATGCCGATGTCAACCGTCAGCAGCGGCACCTTGGTGTTGGAGATGCTGCCGAGGGTCGAGCCGCCTGGCTGGTCGCTGCGGTTGGCAAACTGCTGCACCGGAACGCCCGACATGCGGCAGATCTCGCCAAACAGCGCAGCGGACGGTCCGTCGGTCGTGTAATGCTGTGCCGCGTTGGTCTTGATGACCACACCGCCCCCCAGGCGCGGCGAATTTTTGGGGTCGCTCAGTTCGGGGCGGTTCGGGTGCTTGGCGTGCCCGTTGTCAGCCGAGACCATAAAGCCGTTTGCCAGAAGGACCCGCTTGTCCCAGTCGAAGCCCTCGCAGATACGGTCCAGCGTGTCGGACAGGAGGACCGACCCGGCGCCCTGTTTGGTGGCGCTACCGGTTTCCTCGTTGTCCGCGCTGAACCAGAGATTCAGCGAATGCGGCTTTGCCCGGGCGGCAAGGAACCCCTGCAGGGTCCCGTAGAGGCACATCAGGTTGTCGATGCGCGGCGCGGAGAAAAATTCGTTTGCCGCGCCCCAAACACTGCCGGGCATCCGGTTGTAGACAAAGGCATCCAGACCGACAATCGCATCCGCTTCGCAGCCCAGCCGCTCTGCCAGCAGCGCGCCCAGTGTCGGGCTGCCCTCCAGCAGCGAGAAGAGCGGCAGCATGTCCACTGCCGGATTGAAGGCATAGCCCGAATTGACCGCGCGGTTCATGTGAATGGCAACATTCGGGATGACCATCAGATCGCGGTCAAAGCAGAACAGCTTGGCGCGGTAGGTGTCCCCCTCCCGCACGACAGCCCGTCCGGCAAGCGAGAGCGGACGGTCCATCCAGCTGGAAAGAATCGTGCCGCCGTAGACCTCGGTGTCAAAGCGCCCATAGGTGCCGAACGCCGGTGCTTCGTAATCGTTCTTCAGCTTGAACATCGGCGAATCGGTGTGGCTGGCAGAGAGCAGCAGCTGCCGCGCGCCGTCCTCCGGCAGGGAGAATGCCAGAACCGACGACTGATTGCGTGTCAGATAGTATTTTCCCCCTGCCTTCAGGTGCCATTCTGTGTTCTCCGGCAGTTCCTCATAGCCTGCCTGCTGCAGCATTCCGGCTGCCGTTTCCACCGCGTGAAAAGCGGTCGGGCTTTTGCGGATATACTCCAGCAGCCCGCCGACCTTGCCTTGTTCCGTTTCGTTCATTGCTTCGTCCCTCCCCGGGGAGCGCTGCCCCGTTGCATCAAAAATATCCCTTTTATTGTACCATATTTTCGCGTGGTTTTCAATCCCTTTCGGGAAAAGTTTTCATATTTATTCTTCGGTTCCGAACAGCCGAGCGCAGAAGTCCCGCGTATACGCCTCCTTTGCCGCAAAGTCCATCGCGCGCTCGTAAATCGCTTCTATCCGGAAATGCAGCCCCGCCGCGCGCTCCAGCTCGGCAACCGCCCCGTCCAGCATGACCCGGCGCACCCGTTCGGCGTACCCCAGCGGCTCGCGCACGCTCCGCATGGCACGGGTATCCACAAACCGCCGCACCGAGACCGTCCGGTGCGGGTAGGCACAGAGTTCCCCGGGCAGGACCGCAAACGCAATGCCGCCATCCGGCAGGTAGCCATAAAACAGCGGTCGGATGCCGATGGGGTCCCGGGCGGCGATGAGGGAATCCGTCTTGTGGTCATAGATGATCATGGCAAACTCCGCGTCCAGCTTGGCAAACATAGAAAGGCCGTATTCCCGGTACAACGGCAGAATGATCTCGCAGTCGCTGCCGCTCTTGAATTCGTAGCCCTTCTCCGTCAGCTGCCGCTTCAGGGGGCGGAAGCCGTACAGCTCGCCGTTGCATACCACCATGTCGCCGTCC
>USMO01000213.1 GCA_900555785.1 uncultured Eubacteriales bacterium
CAGAGCCCCGAGGTCTTCCCCTCGAACCTTCATGACAGCTCTTGGCGTAAGAAGGCGAGGATTTTTTTCTCTTCGCGGGAGACCTTGACCTGCGTAAGCCCCAGGAGGTCTGCCACACGCTGCTGCGTCATGTTGCGGAAATAGCGCAGAAGCACAATCCGCTGCCAGAGCTGCGGCATCCTGCCAATGCTTTGCGCCAGCGCAACCCGGTCGCAGATCATTTCACTCTCCCGCTCGCTGTCCGCATCGGAGACCGTGCCCTCCAGCGTCATGCCGTCCTCGTCCCGCAAAGGGTCGGAGAGCGACGCGACAGGCGTCAGCGCATCCAGAGAAATCGCCGCATCCTCCACACTCACACCGCAGCGCTGCGCCAGCTCCTGAATGTCGGGGTCCCTCCCCTCCTCGCTCTGAATCCGGCGCCGCTCGTGCATCAGCGACAGCCCCTGCCGCCGGTAAATCCGACTGACCTTGATCGGTCCGTCATCCCGCAAATGCCGCCGGATCTCCCCCACAATCAGCGGGACCGCATAGGTCGAAAACGCCGTCCCGCGCGCCAGCGAAAAGGAGCGAATCGCTTTCAGCATGCCAATGCTGCCGATCTGCACCAGGTCCTCAAATTCGGTCCCCCGGTCCAGAAACCGCTTTGCCACATGGCGCACAAGCCCCATGTTCTCCTCCATCAGCTCGCTTTCTGCCGCCGTGTCCCCGGCAGCCAGACGCTCCAGAAGTACCGTGTTCCGTTCCTGTTGGGTTGCCTGCTCCATGCCTGTTCCTCCCATCCGGGGAATCATTTATGTAGCCGCTTGAGAAGCACCACCGTGGTCCCGCGGTCCACCCGGCTGCGCACTTTGACCGAATCGCAGAAACTCTCCATCACGGTAAAGCCCATGCCGCTCCGCTCCCCCTCGGCGTCGGTCGTGAACAGCGGCTCGCGCGCCTGTTTGACGTCGGCAATCCCGCAGCCGTGGTCGGCAATCTCCACCTGCACCAGCCGCCCCTCGCATAGCTTGACCGAAATCCGAATCTCCCCAACCGTTCCGCGATAGGCGTGTACAATGCAGTTGGTCACCGCCTCGGACACCGCGCACTTGAGGTCGGCAATCTCCACCGCCGTCGGGTTCAGCTGCGCGCAGAAGGCAGCTACAGCCGACCGCGCCATCCCTTCATTGACCGATAGCGACGGCATCGTCAGGCAAAGCTCGTTTTCCACCTCGGCGGTAAAATCAATCGTGTTTCTTCCCATGTTCAACATCTCCCTTTTTTGGTGTATTTGATCGGTATCATCTTTTCCATCCCAGCCAGCTGCATCATTTTCAGCACCGCCGCGCTCGGGTCGGCAACCGCCAGCTTCCCGCCGTAGCGCCGCACCAGTGCAAACCGCCCCATGATCAACCCAAGCCCCGAGCTGTCCATGAAATCCACCCCCGAAAGGTCGAGAAAAACCCGCGCCGGGCGGCTGGTTGCCAGCACATCATCCACGCCGGTCCGCACCGAGACTGCGCAATGATGGTCAATCTCCCCGCGAACCGTTACCACCAGCGCATCGCCGTGCTCCTCGTAGCTGACCTGCCCTCCGTTTTTGATCATTTTGTCACATCCTTCCTGCCTGTCCGCAGCTTTTTTCTATATTTTACCATCTCCGGCGTGCAAAAACGGTCGCTTTTTCGGGAAGAAAAAAATTTTCGCTCGACCGTCTCCGCCGGAAAAAGATAAAAAACGCCGCCCTTCGACCCCAAACGAGCCGCCTCCCCACAAAAATTCACATTCCGATTTTGTATTTTCCTCTTGCAAAAAAAGGCGTGACGTGGTATACTGTTAGTATCGAAACGGTTCTACCACTTCTATTATAAAGGAGATTCCGATTATGGGACTTATCAAAGCCTTTAGCGGTGCCGTCGGCGGCACTCTTGCAGACCAGTGGAAGGAGTTCTTCTACTGCGATTCCCTTGCCGAAAACGTGCTGGTTGCCAAGGGACAAAAGCGCACCTCGCGCCGCTCTTCCAACACCAAGGGAGAGGACAACATCATCTCCAACGGCTCCGGCATCGCCGTCAACGAAGGACAGTGCATGATCATCGTCTCGCAGGGTGAGGTCGTGGAGTTCTGTGCCGAGCCGGGCGCGTTTACTTACGACAAATCCAGCGAGCCCAGCCTCTTTTCCGGCAACCTCGGCAAGTCGATCCTCGACACCTTCAAAACCATCGGGCGCCGCTTTACCTACGGCGGCGACACCGGCAAGGACCAGCGCGTCTACTACTTCAACGTCAAGGAAATCCCCGGCAACAAGTACGGCACCGCAAGCCCGGTCCCCTTCCGCGTTGTGGACCGCAACATCGGGCTGGATGTTGACATCTCCATCCGTTGCAACGGCGAATACTCTTACAAAATCGTCGACCCGCTGCTCTTCTACAAGAACGTGTCGGGCAACGTCACCGACCTCTACACCCGCGACCGCATCGACAGCATGCTCAAGACCGAACTGCTGACCGCGCTGCAGCCCGCTTTTGCGAAGATTTCCGAAATGGGCATCCGCTACAGCGCCCTGCCCGGTCACACGGTCGAAATCGCAGACGCACTTAACGAAGTGCTTTCGAAGAAATGGGGCGAACTGCGCGGCATCAAGGTCTGCTCGTTCGGCGTCAATTCGGTCACCGCGTCCAAGGAAGACGAGGACATGATCAAGCAGTATCAGAAGAGCGCGGTCATGCGGGATCCCGGCATGGCAGCAGCGATCCTGACCGGCGCACAGGCGCAGGCAATGCAGGACGCGGCAAAGAACCAGGGGCAAGGCGGCGCTTCAGGCGCTTCTGGACGATCCAGCTCTCGACGGCAAAATCGACGAGGCG
>USMO01000214.1 GCA_900555785.1 uncultured Eubacteriales bacterium
GCGAACTCGATGAGGATGCCGTCCTTCTCCGTCTTATAGCCGATAGGGTTTTCGTACAGCGGCGTTTTGCCCTCGCCAGCCAGTGCGGCGGCTTTTGCCTTCAGGCTGGCGGGCACAGCGGCCTTTGTCGCAAGGAAGGACGCATGGCCTGCGTAAATTTCTTTGCCGTCCAGCGTTGCAGTCAGGCCGTTGCCGGGCAGGGCTGCAAAGTCGGAGACTTCCGGGGCTTCGATGGCATGGGCCTCGGTATAAGCGAGGATGGCCTTGGCCAGCGGATGCTCGCTCCTGCGCTCCAGCGCGGCGGCAAGGGTCAGCAACTCGTTCTCGGAAACGCCCTCGGCGGGCAGGATGTCGGTGACCTTGGGTTCGCCGCTGGTGATGGTGCCGGTCTTATCCAGCGCCACGATCTGGGTGCGGCCTGCAGCTTCCAGCGAAGCGGCGGTCTTGAACAGAATCCCGTTCCGCGCGCCGACGCCGTTGCCGACCATAATCGCAACCGGCGTTGCCAGCCCCAGCGCACAGGGACAACTGATGACCAGCACCGAAATGGCGCGCGCCAGCGCATAGCCGAAGTCCCGCGCGACAATCAGCCAGATGACCAGCACCACCAGCGCGACTGACATGACCGCCGGAACGAACACGCCCGACACCCTGTCCGCAACCTTTGCAATCGGTGCCTTGGTTGCCGCAGCATCGCTGACCATTTTGATGATCTGCGACAGCGTTGTGTCCTCGCCGACCCGCGTTGCCTCGCAGCGCAAGAAGCCGGACCGGTTGACCGTTGCCGCCGACACACTGTCCCCCGCCGCCTTATCGACCGGGATGCTCTCGCCGGTCAGCGCCGATTCGTTGACCGCGCTGGTGCCGTCCAGAACCACGCCGTCAACCGGAATGTTCTCGCCGGGGCGGACAACGAAAACGTCGCCTTTCTTCACCTGCTCAACCGGGACCGTAACCTCGGCGCCGTTGCGCAGCACCGTTGCGGTCTTGGGCGCCAGCTTCATCAGCGACCGCAAGGCATCGGTCGTTTTTCCTTTCGACCGTGCCTCCAGCGTTTTGCCGACCGTAATCAGGGTCAGAATCATCGCAGACGACTCAAAATAGAACTCGTCCATATAGGTCATGACCGCAGCCATGTCCCCCCGCGTTTGCGCGCCCGTCATAGCGAATAACGCATAGACGCTCCACACGAACGCCGCGCCGGAGCCAAGCGCAACCAGCGTGTCCATGTTCGGGGACCGATGCCGCAGC
This sequence comes from uncultured Eubacteriales bacterium, assembly GCA_900555785.1. Lineage (GTDB taxonomy): Bacteria > Bacillota > Clostridia > Oscillospirales > CAG-272 > UMGS1865. The sequence goes on from USMO01000214.1 coordinate 1,252, forward strand.
GCGCCGAAACCGCTGACGAAAAAGCGGCGGTTGATGATCAGAATGATTCCCGCAAGGATCATCTGCAAAAGAGCGGTTGCCACGTGATTGTGTGCAAAGAAGGACGGGAGCCACCAGCCCCACATATGGTGTCCCATTGACACGTACATAAGCAGGACCAGGAAAATACAGGAGGAGATCAGCCGCCCGATAAGGGCGTGCAACGCCTCGTTCTGCTCCGCTTTCATTTCTTTTTCGGCGGGAGCGGAAGCTTTTTTTTCGCCTTCGCTCTCCCACCGTTGCGCCCCATAACCCGCATGGCGGACGGCTTCTATCACAGCCTCGTCCGTGGCGCTTCCTTCCACGCCCATGGAATTGGTCAGCAAACTTACCGAGCAGGACTCCACGCCCTCCACGGCGGACACCGCCTTTTCCACACGGCTGCTGCACGCCGCACAGCTCATGCCGGTTACCTTGAATTTTCTCATCACAACGCCTCCTTACGGAAAGCTCCGATTATTTTTTCTCTGCCGTCTCCATATCCGACGCTCCGGCAAGATGACGGGGATTTGCCCGCATAGCGTTCAGAATCGCCAGAACCGCCACGCCGACGTCACCGAACACGGCAATCCACATATTGGCGATACCGAATGCCGAAAGCACCAGGATCAAAAGTTTTACGGCAAGCGAGAAAATGATATTTTCCCGCACGATACGCATGGTCTTGACCGAAATTTTTCTTGCCAGTGAAAGTCCCCGCAGATCGTCCTTCATCAGCACGATATCCGCCGCTTCAATGGCAGCGTCGCTTCCCACGCCGCCCATGGCAATTCCGATATCCGAGCGCATCAGCACCGGTGCGTCGTTGATGCCGTCGCCCACAAAGCAGAGCACGTCGCCCTCACCCTTTTCGGACAGCAGCTTTTCCACCTGCTCCACCTTGTTCTGGGGAAGCAGGGACGCCCGGTATCCGGTCAGCCCAAGCTCGCCGGCAACCGATGCGGCAATTTCCTCGTTGTCTCCGGTCAGCATGACCGTCTTACATCCGGTGCGGTTCAGCTCGCCGATAACCTCACGGCTTTCGGCTCTGGGCGTATCGGCGATCAGGATAGAGCCTACCCATTCCCCGCCGTGCGCCACGTACACCACCGTGCCAAGCCCGGTCTCCCGCTCAAAGGCGATCCCGTTTTCCCGCATCAGCCGTTCGTTTCCGCACAGAATCCGGTCCCCGTCATGCTCGGCGATTACGCCGGAGCCTGCCACGTTGGTCAGCACGTAGCCCTCCTCCGCTTCCTTGCCGTAGCAGGCAAGAATCGAGCGGGCGATGGGGTGGCTGGAATCCCGCTCGGCAATGGCGGCAAGCCGGAGGACTTCCTCCCGCCGGTCTTCCGGCGTGACGTGCACGACGTCAAAGCTTCCCTGCGTCAGCGTTCCGGTCTTGTCAAAAACGAAGGTCTTTGCGTGGCTGAACTGCTCCAGATAATTGCTTCCCTTGATCAGGATGCCGTAGCGTGACGCCGCACCGATTCCGGCAAAGAAAGAAAGCGGAATCGAAATCACGAGCGCACACGGGCAGGAAACCACCAGAAAGCTCAGCGCA
>USMO01000215.1 GCA_900555785.1 uncultured Eubacteriales bacterium
TTGCTGCCTCGGGCGCTTTCGCCGCTTCGGGCGCCTTGGGGGCGGGAGCCTTTGCAGGCTCTGCCGTTTTGGGCGGTTCCGGTGTCCTGACTGGCTCCGCTGCCGCAGCGGGTTCCTCCTTCGGCGCCGTTTCCTTCTTCTTTGCAGGCTTCTTTTTCGACGGGATGCAGGACTTGCCGTCCAGGTAATCCCCGATGTCGCGGATCTGGTGCTCGCCCGTCAGCGTATCGAACAGGATGTCAAATTCTCCCGGCTCCAGTGCCTTCTGAACGGCAACCTCCTTCCCGCGCTTTGCAAGCATGTCGCAAAGATCCTTGCTCTTCATGCCAAGGTCCTTCGCCAGTTTGTTGATTTTGAACTGTGTTTTGTTATCAGCCATATTTCCTCCTGATTCCCGTGCCCGCCGCAGACGGACCCGTGATCATACATTGTGATTCTCTTCCATTGCGCGCAATACCATGCGGCACAGATTTTCGTCCCTCACCGCTACCGCAGCGAGCCGGGCGCTTTTTCCGACTGCACGTGCCAGTGTGTCACCGTCCGCATCCAGTCGGACCAGCCGGACCCCGTAGTACGTGCATTTGTCCCGCAGGCGTTTGTCTGTCCCGTCGGAGTTGTCCGCTGCCGCCAGCACCAGCCGGGGCTTTTGCTTTCCTGCCAGCGCGTCGCAGACCATCGGTGTCCCGAAGATCAGCCCCCGCGCTTTGGCGCAGATACCAAGTGCTCCCAGCGTCCGGTCAGCTGCCATTGCCGTCAATCTCCTTTGCCATCTCCTCGTAAACCGTCTCCGGGATGGTACACTCCAGCACGCGGTCGATGCGATGGCTCTTTGCCGCTTTCCGCAGGCAGGCTGCCGACCGGCACAGGTACGCGCCCCTGCCGTTCTTCCTGCCGGTGAAATCCAGCGATATTTCTCCCTCCGGGCTTCTGACCACGCGGATCAGCTCGCCCTTCGGCTTGTGCTCGTTGCATCCCATGCATTGCCGCATGGGTACTTTCTTTACCTGATTCATAGTTTTCCTTAAGACCTTGGGGCTCTGCCCCAAGGTCCTTACTCTTCCTCAGCCTCGTCAGCCTTGATGTCGATCTTGCAGCCGGTCAGGCGGGCGGCGAGGCGGGCGTTCTGCCCCTCCTTGCCGATGGCAAGCGACAGCTGGTCCGGCGCAACCTGCACGCGGCAGGCACGCTCGGCAAGCATCGTAACCGACTTAACCGTTGCGGGCGCCAGCGCGGAGGCAACGTATTCCTCCATCTGGTCGCTGTACTTCACAATATCAACCTTTTCGCCGCGCAGCTCATCCACGATCGCCGCAATACGCGAACCGTGGTTACCGATGCAGGCACCGACCGCGTCAACGTCAGGGTCACGCGACATCACCGCAATCTTGGTCCGGGAGCCGGCTTCGCGCGCAACGCCCTTCACCAGCACAATGCCGTCCGCAATTTCGGGAATCTCCAGCTCGAACATTCTGCGCACCAGCCCGGAATGCGACCGCGACAGCGTGACAATCGGTCCGCGGCTTTCCTTGTTGACCTCCAGCACGTAGACTTTGATCTTGTCGCCGATGTGGAAGACCTCGCCGGGAATCTGCTCGCTCTTGAGCAGCACCGCGCGCCCCGTGTCGGTTTCCAGCAGGATGTTGCCGGTCTCGGAATCCATCTTGCTGACCGTTGCGGTGATAATCTCCTCGTGCTTGTTCTCGTATGCCTCCTGCTGGATACGTCTTTCGCCCTCGCGGATGCCCTGAATGATGACCGACTTCGCGGCGGCTGCGCTCAGGCGGCGGAAGTTCTTCGGCTTGACCTCGGTCTCTACCACGCTCCCGATGGCGTATTTCTTGGCGATTCCTTTCGCGTCCTCAAGGGAGATCTGCGTTTCGGGGTTCTCAACCGTCTCCACGACCTCCTTCTGCTGGTAGACCCGCACGTCCTTTTTCACGGGGTCAATCAGCACGCGGACGTTGGTGTTGTTTCCGTATTCCTTTTTATATGCGGAAATCAGCGCCGCCTCGATTTTCTCGATCATGTAATCCGCCGGGATGCCCTTTTCCTTTTCCAGCAGTTCCAGCGCGGTAAAAAGCTCTGCGTTCATGTTCTTCTATCCTTTCCGGTCATTCGCCGTCCGCGCTGAAATCATAAACGGTTCGCACGGATGCAATTATTTCATTGGGGAATGCGCGCACGGTGCCGTCGGGGTCGCAGGCAACCACGGGGGCGCAGTTTTGGTCAAGCCCCAACAGCTCGCCCGTCCAGACCTTTGCGCCGTTCCATGCGGTATAGAGCCTGACCTCCACGCGCCAGCCGATGCAGGCATTGATGTGGGCGTTGGTCTTCAGTTCCCGCTCGATGCCGCAGGAGGAGACTTCCAGATGGTAGGCATCCTCAATCGGGTCTGCCTCGTCCAGCACCGGGTCGATGGCGCGGTGCATCTTCTCGCAGTCATCCAGCGTGATGCCCTTCGGGCTGTCGATCTCGATGCGCAGATAGTAATCCGCGCCTTCCTTGACGTATTCCACATCCCACAGCTCATATCCGAGGCTCTGCGCGATCGGCTCTGCCAGTGCCCGGACCGTCGCCGCGATGTTTCCGCCGCTCTTTTTCATCCGTTTTTCTCCCATTCCAAAAATTAAGAGCGGGTTCCCTGAAACCCACTCCCAAACTCTCCTATACTCTACCTTACTTAGTATAGCACACTTTTCCCCCTTTTGCAACCCCTTTTCGAAAAAAAGTTTTAGAAATATGAAGGAAAGACCTTGGAGGGAAGAGGGGGAGACCTTGGAGGGAGAAGGGGACCCCTTTCGGATGGGTCCCCTTCTCCCTCCAAACCTC
>USMO01000216.1 GCA_900555785.1 uncultured Eubacteriales bacterium
GCGTATTACCGCTTTGCCGGCAGCCAGACCGCGCAGAAGCTGGCGGTGACCGAAGCGGTCCGGGAGAAGGAGTTGGCGCTTGCCGAGCGGGACCAGCGCATTGTGGCGCTGGAGGGGCAGCTGCAGTCGCAGAGTGCCGAGGCGAAGGTGCAGGAGAAGGCGCTGGAGGACCGCTACGCCGAAAAACTGCGGGAGAAGGACACGCAGATTGCATTCTACCGCGACCTGAAGGCGCGCCAGTCGACCAAGATGGTTGGCGAAACGCTGGAGCAGCATTGTCTGACCAAGTTCAACGAGATTCGCGCGAGTGCCTTTCCGAACGCCTTTTTTGAAAAGGACAACGACGCGCGGTCCGGCAGCAAGGGCGACTTCATTTTCCGCGAGCAGCAGGACGGCATTGAGTTCCTGTCGATCATGTTCGAAATGAAGAATGAGACTGATTCTACTTCTACCAAACACAAGAACGAAGATTTTCTCAAAGAGCTGGACAAGGACCGGCAGGAGAAGAAGTGCGAATACGCCATCCTGGTGTCGCTGCTGGAGCCGGACAACGAGCTTTACAACAACGGCATTGTGGACGTCTCTTACCGCTATCCGAAGATGTACGTCATTCGCCCGCAGTTCTTCCTTCCGGTCATTTCGATGCTGCGGAACGCGGCGCTGAATGGGCTGGGGTACCGGCGCGAGCTGCAGGAAGTGCAGAACCGGCAGCTGGACGTGCAGAACTTCGAACAGAACATCCGGGATTTTCAGGAGGGCTTTGCGAACAATTACCGCATTGCCAGCAACAAATTCCGCGATGCGATTGACGAGATCGACAAGACGATCGATCATCTGAACAAAATCCGGGACGCACTGACCTCCTCCGAGCGGCAGCTGCGGCTTGCCAACGACAAGGCAGACAGTCTGAGCATCAAAAAACTAACCAAAAACGCGCCCTCTGTGCGCGCCCTGTTTGAGGGCACCGCCGAAGACGCTGCGAAATGAGGTATCCGAAATGAAATTTTCTTACCATGACACAGTGAAGTGGCACGACACCGACGCAAATCGGCGCGTGCGTCCTTCGCAGATTCTGACCTACATGCAGGAGGCGGCAAACCTGCAGATGGCTGCAAACAGCCGCAATCTGGACCGTTTGCGCGACGAGGAAGGCTTGGCGTTCCTGCTCAGCCGCATTTCGATCCGCATTTACGACCAGCTGCACGCCTACGATCCCTTTGACAGCGAGACCTGGATTGTGGATGGGCACGGCGCCGCAACAACGCGCTGCTTCCGCATTCTGCGCGAGGGACAGGTGATGGCAGAAGGGCTGTCCCTCTGGGCTTTGATGGACATCCGGCAGCACAAGCTGCTGCGCGCCTCAAGTTTTGATCACGGGTTTGCGGGGGACGAGGCGCTGAACCTGCCCGATTTGCCGGTGCGGTTCCCGGTGCCGTCGCCGTCTGACATGGACCGGGTGGGCGAGCGAAAAATCGTATACTCCGACCTGGATTACAACGGGCACATGAACAACACGCGCTACCCCGATATGCTCTGCGACTTTACCGACGGCATTCTCTCCCGGCAGGTGGTGGGGCTTTCGATGTCGTTCCTGCACGAGGCGACCTTTGGGCACACGCTGCAGGTTTACCGGCTGGACCGGGGCGAGGAGCATCTGTTCCGGACGGTGGACGCGGATGGGGCGACCTGTCTGGAGGCGCGGCTTCTGACCGAGCCGGTGCGCGACGCTGCGGAGCGCTGAGATGGAGAAGGTGAAGATTCGCCGCTGGCAGCTGTTGCGCTGGCGCGGGAAGAAGGAACTTGCGGACCTGCGGCAGGCGGAGTTTGTAGCGGTCGGAAAACGCGCGTTTGCGGGGCAGGAATGTCTGGAAGAGGTTCTGATGCCCCCAACGCTTTCCGCAGTCAAGACGGCAGCATTTTCGGGCTGTGTGCGGCTGCACCGGGTGGAGCTGGACCGACAGAATGCGGTCGGGCTTGCGACTGACGCGTTTCGGGACTGCGGCTATCTGCGGAAGGTTTCCGGCAGCGAGATGCTGTCTGTCATCGGCAAAAACGCATTCACGGGTTGCCGGAACCTGCGTGCGGTCCCGTTTGGGCGGGACCTGCGGCGGCTCGGAGACGGTGCGTTTTCGGGCTGTTTATCGCTGGAGGAAGTCACGCTGCCATCCTGTGTGGAGTCGGTCGGGTCCGGTGTTTTTTCCGGCTGCACAGAGTTACGGTCGGTGGTTTTAGAGGAGGGATTGACGGCGCTGGGGGCTGGGATGTTCCGGGGGGACATTGCGCTTTCGGTCCCGGCGTTTCCGGAGTCGTTACGGCAGCTTCCCGCCGATTGTTTCCGCGACTGTTCTGCGTTTCAGGCGCTGCATCTACCGGGCAGCATTCGCGCGGTCGGGTCCGGGGCGTTTCGCGGCTGCCGGCGGTTAACGGAGGTAACGGCAGAATTAGGGCTTACGGAGATCGGTGCGTTTGCGTTTTCCGGCTGTCGGGATTTGTCTGTTGTTTCGTTGCCGCACAGTCTCAAAAAGCTCGGTTTCGGTGCGTTCGGGCTTGGCTTTTCGCGCAAGAAGATTCGCATTTTAGCCGACAACGAGTACATGCAAAAGAAGCTCCGGTCGCTCTTCCTGCGCTGCGGCAGTCTCGGTCGCGTTTCCATCGAGTTTGCCGGCAAGACCCTTGCCGAACGCCGCCGCGAACGCCACAGCAAGACCCTCTCCTCCACCCCTACGCATATCAGTTAAGGGGGAGAGGTGGAGGAAGACCTTGGAGGGAGAAGGGACCCCCTTTCGGGTGGGGTCCCTTCTCC
>USMO01000217.1 GCA_900555785.1 uncultured Eubacteriales bacterium
GCGAAGCGACGGTAGCGGCTTGCCGCGTTGTGGACTTCCTCCGAAAGGGTCCTCCTTCTCCCTCCGATGTCTTTCTCTCAACCTCTCACTTTCACAATCGCTTTGCGGGAGGAGGGGGAAGCGAGGGGGTGGCAGGGGGCGTGAAGCTCGCCGGGGAAGAAGATTGCGAAGCTGCCGGAGCGCACGATCAGGCGGTCGCAATCCGAAAGCGGGACCGGCGCATACAGCCGGAAATCCTTTTCATCGCTCTCTTCGGTGACAGCAGGCACCTCGGACGGGACATACATCACCTCGTCACCGGACAAAACGACCTGTACATCGATGTAAACCTTGTGGCTTTCCGCGCGGGCGGTATCCTGTGGCACCAGGTCGCACGGGCAGAGATTGACAAAAATATCCTCTGGCGCATCCGTCCCGGCGAGTACGTGCCTGCCGTTGGGCGCGTCCTCTGCGAGGAGCCGGCGCAGATAAGCAAACGCCGCCGGAAACCGGGGGTTCAGAGAGGCATACTGTTCCAAATTTTCCAGCCGATCCATAACCATTTTATTGTACCGTCCCTTTTTATGAGTGAAGCGCAGAAATGACAGCGTTTCGGTTTCTCTTTATTTTACCACACCGCAGAGGGACTGTCAAGACTTTTTCTGCGGAAAGCGGCGAAAAAGCAAAGAAACACTTGACATTTCCTCCCGTTTGTTTTATAATAAAAGAGTAAATTTATCTTCAGGAGGACTGAAATGGAAGCATCTCAAAAAGCCATGCTCGAGGCTGCGGCGCGGAACATCCGCATCGGCGTTATCGAAGCCACGCACGCTGCGAAGTCGGGGCATCCGGGCGGGTCGCTTTCGATCGCGGATATTCTTGCGTATCTCTACTTTGCGGAAATGAACATCAAGCCGGAGGATCCGGCATGGGAGGACCGCGACCGCTTTGTCCTGTCCAAGGGGCATTGCGCGCCGGGGCTTTACTCCGCGCTGGCAAACCGCGGCTATTTCCCGGTTGAGGAGCTGAAGACCCTGCGGAAACTCGACTCCCGCCTCCAGGGACACCCCGATATGACCCTGACGCCGGGCGTGGATATGTCGGCAGGTTCGCTGGGACTGGGCATCAGCTCGGCGGCAGGCATGGCGCTTGCAGGCAAAATCGCCGGGAAGAACTACCGCGTTTATACGGCGGTCGGCGACGGCGAGAGCGAAGAGGGCCAGGTCTGGGAGGCGTGCATGTTTGCGGCACACTACAAGCTGGATAACCTGTGCGTAATTGTAGACTGGAACGGTCTGCAGATCGACGGTCCCGTGACCGAGGTCATGAACCCCACGCCGCACGACAGAAAGCTGGAGGCGTTCGGTTTCCATGTCATCGCGGTCGACGGGCACGACTTTGGCGCGCTGGAGAAGGCGTTTGCCGAAGCAAAGACCGTCAAGGGCAAGCCCACCGCCATCATCGCAAAGACCGTCAAGGGCAAAGGCGTCTCCTTTATGGAGAATCAGGTCAAGTGGCACGGCACCGCGCCGAACGACGAGCAGTACGCAGCGGCGATTGCCGAACTGACGAAATAAGGGGGAGAGATCATGGCAGACAAAATCGCAACCAGAGAAGCATACGGCGACGCGCTTGTCGAATACGCAGACCGGTATGATTTCATCGTGATGGATGCCGACCTTGCAGAGGCAACCAAGACCGTTAAATTCAAAAAAGCACACCCCGAGCGGTTCTTCGACTGCGGCATTGCCGAGGGCAACATGATGAGCGTTGCGGCAGGCGTTGCAACCACCGGCAAGACCGTGTTCGCCTCCAGCTTCGCCATGTTCGCGGCGGGCAGAGCGTTCGAGCAGGTGCGCAACTCCATCGGCTACCCCCACCTGAACGTCAAGATCGGCGCAACGCATGCGGGCATCACCGTCGGCGAGGACGGCGCAACCCACCAGTGTAACGAGGACATCGCCCTGATGCGCACCATCCCGGGCATGACCGTTGTGGTGCCGTCCGACGCAGTGGAAGCAAAGGCAGCGGTGAAGACCGCGTTGGAGACCAAGGGGCCGTTCTATCTGCGGTTCGGCAGATTTGCGGTGCCGGTGATTAACGATAACAAGGACTACAGGTTCGAGCTGGGCAAGGGCGTGACGCTGGCAGACGGCAAGGACGTTACCGTTGTTGCAACCGGCATCATGGTCGGCATGGCGCTGGAGGCGCGGGAACTGCTCGCAGCGGAAGGCATCAGCGCGCGGGTCATCAACATCCACACCATCAAGCCGATTGACCGGGATTTGCTTGCCAAGGCGGCAGCGGAGACCGGCGCGATTGTGACCGCAGAGGAGCACAACATCATCGGCGGTCTGGGCGGCGCGGTTGCCGAGGCGGTCAGCGAGACCTGCCCGGTTCCGGTGCTGCGAGTAGGCATGAACGATACCTACGGGCATTCGGGACCCGTTCCGGCGCTGCTGGAGCGGTACGGTCTGACGCCGGCGCACATTGCCGAAGAGGCAAAGCGGGCGATCGCGCTGAAGAAATAACGACCGGATATGCGGGAATGCATTCTCGCGTCCGGGTCGCCGCGGCGAAGGGAGATTCTGACCAATCTGGGTCTTCCCTTCACGGTGGCGGTCTCGGACGTGGATGAAACGACCGCCGAGACCGAGCCGGGCAGGATGACCGAAGAGCTGAGCGCCCGCAAGGGACGCGCGGTGCGGGCATCGCTGACCTGCGCGGGGACGGACACGGCGGGAAAATTGCTGATTGCCTCGGACACGACAGTGTTCTGTGGCGGGGAGATTCTCGGCAAGCCCCGGGACACCGCCGACGCG
>USMO01000218.1 GCA_900555785.1 uncultured Eubacteriales bacterium
GGGGAGGATAAGGGAGGTTTGGAGGGAGAAGGAGCCCCCTCCGAAAGGGGGCTCCCTCTCCCTCCAAGGTCTCCCCCATTCCCCCCACCCCACAATGAAAGGAGAACTGCCATGACACCGATGATGGAGCAGTACTTTGAGATTAAGAACCAGTATCAGGACTACCTGCTCTTTTACAGACTGGGAGACTTTTACGAAATGTTCTTCGACGACGCAATCGTCGCCTCCCGGGAGCTGGACCTAACCCTGACCGGGCGGGAGTGCGGAGAGGAGGAGCGCGCCCCCATGTGCGGCGTGCCGTTCCACGCAGTCGACGACTATATCGGGAAACTCATCGAAAAAGGCTATAAGGTCGCCATCTGCGAGCAAATGGAAGACCCGACACTCGCAAAAGGACTGGTCAGGCGCGACGTCATCCGTGTCATCACGCCGGGCACCCTCATCGAGTCAAACCTCCTGTCCGAACAGAAAAATAACTACCTCTGCTGCCTGTGCATGGGCGAGTTTGCAAGCGGCATCTGCTTCGCGGACATCTCCACCGCGCAGGTCTACGCAACCGAACTTTCCGGCAGCGATACGGAGGTCCGCATCAAAAACGAACTCGCAGCCTATAACCCGCGCGAAATTCTCTGTAACCTCAGCCGGGTCCATATGGGCGAGGTCGGCGAATGGCTTGCCGCAAGACCCGAAATCATGCTCTCCGACGCACAGGCGGCACGCTTCGCGCGCGATACCGCAGAAGCCGCCGCACGGGAGCAGTTCGGCGACAGCCTCAAACCCACCTTCTTTGAAGCGGACGAAATGGTTCGCGCCGTCGGCGCCATGGTCACCTATATCCGCGAAAACGAGCGCCGCGACATCTCATATATCAAAAACCTGACCGTTTACAGCGACGGGCAGTTCCTGGAAATCGATGCCAACTCCCGCCGCAACCTGGAGCTGACCGAATCCATGCGCACCAAGAAAAAAACCGGCTCGCTCCTGTGGGTCCTGGATAAGACCCGCACCGCGCCGGGCGCCCGGATGCTGCGCAACTGGGTCGAGCATCCCCTGCTCTCCACCGGTGACATCCGCGAGCGGCAGGACGCCGTTGGCGAGCTGGCGGGCAACTTCATGCTCCGCGAGGACCTGGGAGAGGAGCTGTCGCACGTCTCCGACCTGGAACGCCTGATTACCAAAATCGTCTACGGCACCGCAAACCCGCGCGACCTGCTGTCGGTGAGCGCAACCGCGCAGGCGCTGCCGGCGGTCAAAAAACTGATTGCGTCCTGCACCTGCCACCGGCTCACCGCGCTTGCCGCCGAGCTGGACACGCTGGACGATGTGGCAAACGAAATCAGCCGCGCAATCAAGCCGGACGCAAACGTCATGCTCCGCGAGGGCAACATCATTGCCGACGGCTACAACGCCGATGTCGACCACCTGCGCGCGGTCATGACAGACGGCACGGGCTGGAAGGAGCGCATTGAAGCCGAGGAGCGCGAAAAGACCGGCATTAAAACACTACGTATCAGCTATAACCGCGTGTTCGGCTACTACATCGAGGTCACGAAATCGATGGTCGGGCAGGTCCCGACCGACCGCTACATCCGCAAGCAGACGCTGGCAAACGCCGAGCGCTACATCACCGACGAGCTCAAGGACATGGAGGCAACCGTGCTGGGCGCGTCCGACAAAATCTGCGCGCTGGAATACGAGCTGTTCCAGGAGGTGCGCAATTTCGTTGCCGAGCGGAGCGCGCGGATTCAGCGCACGGCGGCAATCCTGGCAGAGATCGACTGCTGCCAGTCGCTTGCAGCAGTCGCGCAGAAGCACAAATACGTCCGTCCCGAAGTGGACCAAAGTGACGTGATTCATATCAAGGACGGGCGGCACCCCGTGGTGGAGCAGTTCGTCAAAAACAGCTATTTTGTGCCGAACGACACCGAGCTGGACACGGCGCGGAACCGGCTGATGCTGATTACCGGTCCGAACATGGCAGGTAAATCGACCTACATGCGGCAGGTGGCGCTGATTGCGCTGATGGCGCAGATCGGGTCGTTCGTCCCCGCTGCCGAAGCGCGCGTCGGCGTGGTTGACAAGATCTTTACGCGCGTTGGGGCATCGGACGATCTGGCGTCCGGGCAGTCGACCTTCATGCTGGAGATGAACGAGGTGTCGTATATCCTCAAAAATGCGACGCGCGCGAGCCTGATTATTTACGACGAAGTCGGGCGCGGAACATCGACCTTTGACGGCATGAGCATTGCGCGCGCGATTGTGGAGTACACGAACAGCCGCAAAATCGGCGCGAAGACGCTGTTCGCAACGCACTACCACGAGCTGACCTCGATGGAGCAGGAGTTTGAGGGGATTGTCAACTACAACATTGTGGCGAAGAAGCGCGGCGACAGCATCACCTTCCTGCGCAAGATTGTGCGCGGTTCGACCGACGACAGCTACGGCATTGAAGTGGCGAAGTTGGCGGGTCTGCCGAACGAAGTGATTAAGCGTGCGCGTGAAATCCTTGCGTCCGTAGAGGCGACCTCAAAGGCGGTTGCAGCGGCGTCGGCGAAAGAGCAGCCCCCTAAGCCGGATGACGGTGCGCTGACGGTCGACGACTGCATCAACGAGCAAATCATCACCGAGCTGAAATCCGTCGATCTCAACACCCTCTCCCCTCTCGAATGCATGACCTTCCTGTTTGACCTCAAGAAGAGGTTATGAGGAAATAGGAGGAAGACCTTGGGGAGGGAGGGGCCCCTCTTCGAAAGAGGGGCCCCTCCCTCCCCAACCCCCTCCCGTCCCCCC
>USMO01000219.1 GCA_900555785.1 uncultured Eubacteriales bacterium
GCCGCCGAGCAGCTCGTCACGCGCAAAGCCGCAGACCATGCGGTAAGCCAGCGCGCGCGTCAGTGCCGAACTCATGACGGTGCGCACCAGCTTTTCGTTGTCGCGCTGCTTCTTTTGCGGCTTGCCGTTTCCGGCAAGGTGAACATGCATGTTAATCAGACCCGGCAGCAGGTATTTGCCGCTCAGGTCCACCGTCTCATAGCCGCTCGGGCATGCCGCAGCCGGCACGATGTCCGTGATGGTTTCGCCGTCCACAAGCACGCAGAGCCCCTCGCGGGGCTCCATTGTTTCGGTCCCGTCCAGAAGGCGGGCGCCGGTCAGTGCGTATCTCATGCGCGCCGTCTCACTTTCTGCGCTTGCCGAAAACGGTCAGCACGTAGACGAGAAACCGCAGGAAATAGACCAGCGAGGTGAGCATTGAGGCAAGGTAGGTCATTGCGGCAGCGGAGAGCACCGATTTGGCACCCGGCAGTTCATCCTCGGAGAGAATGCCCTCGGATGCCAGCATCTTCCCGGCGCGGCGGCTGGCGTCCAGTTCGACCGGGAGCGTCACGAGCGCGAACAGGAAGGTCCCGCCGTAGAAAATAACGCCGACCATCGCAATCCAGAACCCGACGTCTGGTCCGGTCACGCTGACAAACAGGTCAATCAGCAAGCCGAGCAGCACCAGCGGCATGGCAAGAAAGGACCCGAAATTGACGACCGGGACCAGCGCCGTGCGGATGCGGTAAGGCGTGTAGCCCTCCTCTTTCTGCATCACGTGCCCCAGTTCATGCGCCGCGACGGCAACAGACGCAATCGAACTTTGCCCGTAGGTGGCGTCCGACAGATTCACTTCCCCCTTGGAGGGGTTGTAGTGGTCGGTCAGGCTGCCTTTGATGCGACCGACCGAAATGCCGGTTACGTGGTTCGCCTGTAGCAGGCGGTTTGCCGTGTCGCAGCCGGTCATGCCGCTGCGGCAGCGCGCGCCGGAATATTTTGCAAACGTTGTGCGGACCTTCGCGCTGGCGTAGAGCGAAAAGCCCATGCAAACCAGAATTGCCGCGAGGAACCAGAGATAATCAGACCAATACATGATTCGTTCTCCTTTGCCGGTAGAATTTTTGATAGGATTCCAGTATCAGAATACCACATTTTTGTGTCTCCCGTTTGTCTGGTGGGAGAATATTTCGTGAAGGCGGGGGAGGGGCAGAGCCCCGAGGTCTTCTTCTCCCCCTACCCTTCGTTCAGCGCGGCGCCGATGACAGTGCCGAACTGCGCGTTTTCGGGAATCAGGAAGCGGACACCGAAACTGCCGGATTCCGTCATGGCTTCGAATACCCGGCGAATGGGCGCAATGGTCGTCAGATTGCCGGTCAGAACGATGTCGCGCAGATGATAGGAACGGGCGGCAAAAAGCGCGAGCATCGCAACCGTCTCCGCAACCAGATTCGCAACGCCGAGTGCCAGATCGTCCGGCGTTGCAAGGTCGGAAACCTTGCCGAAATTCGCGGCGGTCAGATTTTCGTTGATGCCGTGATAAAGATGATTCTGCGAAATGTCCTTGATGCGGAGGTCCACATTGTCCAGATTTCCGCCAGCCGCCAGCTGCTCAATGTGGTCAACCGTGTCCACACCGATCAGCCGCCGGCAAAGCCCAACCAGCGTGCCACCGCCGACGCCGGTCCCGCCTAAGTATTCCACCTGCGCCTGCCCGTCCGGGTTGCGCTGCGCGTGAATCAGCGCCGTTCCGGTCCCCATGCTGACCACAATCGCCTCGTCCAGCCCCGAAAGGTATAGCCCCCCAATGCCGATGCTCGAAAACTCCGGCACCGGCTGGCAGGCAAGATTGTAAATCGGCTTCGTGATAAAAGAGGACCCCGCACCGGTCATCAGAATGCGGTCAATGTCGGGGAGCTCCAGCCCGTTCTGCACCGTGAATTTGCCAAGCGCACCGTATACGGACGTCAGCGGGTCGGTCGCGCGCACGAACTGCGGCGCAATCAGCTCCTTTCCCGCGCTGCCGTTCTCGCGGAACCCAACGATTTTTGTTGTCGTGCCGCCAACATCAATTCCGATCACTACACGTCTCATGACGCACCTCACTCAAAAATTTTTCTGCTGCCTATATTATACCACCCTCTTGCCAAAATTGCAACTGTATGTTATAATATTCTTATACCGAAACGGTTTACGACCAGAAAAGAGGATACCGAACATGGCTTTTGACGCAGGAATGCTTGCCTGCTGTATCAATGAGATTGCCGGTCTGTCGCTGGGCGCGCGCGTGGAGAAGGTCTTTCAGCCCGAAAAGGACGAGATCGTGCTGCAAATGCGCAGTCAGGAGGGTGGCAAGCGGCTGCTGATCAACGCCGGATCCGCCGCGCCGCGCATCTGCTTTACCGACGCACAGAAGGAGAACCCCGCCGTGCCGCCGATGCTCTGCATGCTGCTGCGCAAGCACCTGCAGGGCGCGAAACTGACCGGTGTCCGGCAGGCGGGCTTTGAGCGCGTTGCAATCCTGACCTTTGAGGGGCGCGGCGAGATGGGCTTTTCCTGCGAGCGCAGGCTGATTGCCGAAATCATGGGCAAGTACAGCAACCTGATCTTTACCGACGGGGAGGGAAAGATTCTGGCGGTCCTGTACCCCATCGATTTCTCCACGTCGGCGCGCCGCCAGCTGCTGCCCGGCATGACCTACGAGCTGCCGCCCAGCCAGAACAAGCGCAACCCGCTGGAGGAGACCGCCGAGGGCTTTGCCGCG
>USMO01000220.1 GCA_900555785.1 uncultured Eubacteriales bacterium
GCGCCTGCCGCTGCCGACGTCCCCCGCCTCCGCATCGGAAAGCCCCGGCACCAGCCAACCCTATGCCCGCTATTCGGCAGAGGTTTCACTGGACGGCTACCGCAGGCAGACCTATCTCGGAATCCCGATTTTTGACGGCATCACCTCGCTTCAGCCCGCCATTCTGGTACCGCTGCCGGAGGATGGCTCGGGCGGCACGCTGCCGATGGACCCGCAGTATTTCCCTGAATCCGGCTATCCGGGGCTTTGAGGGGAGGTCAGCATGCCAAACACACCGGTTATCCCCGAGACCATCACGGTCCATCTCGGCGCGCCGCAGTCGGATGCCGCGAACGTGACGGTCCCCTTTCTGGATTACATTGCCAATGTTGCATCCAGCGAAATCTACCCCACCTGGCCCGAGAACGCCATCCGAGCCAACATTTACGCGCAGATCTCCTTTGCGCTCAACCGAGTCTGGACCGAATACTACCGCACGCGCGGCTACGATTTCGACATTACCAACAACACCGCCTACGACCAGGCATTCGTGAACGGCAGGGAGACCTTCGAAAACGTCCGACAGATCGCCTCCGAGCTGTTCGACGACTATATCCGCCGTTCCGGCAGCGTGGTGCCGCTGTTTGCGCAATACTGCAACGGGACCACCGTAACCTGCAACGGGCTTTCACAGTGGGGCACGGTCGGGCTTGCCAACCGCGGCATGACGCCGTTTGAGATTCTGCAGTACTATTACGGCGACGACATCGAGCTGATCCGCGATGCGCCGGTTGCCGGGGTCGGACCCAGCGTGCCGGAGGTCCCGCTCCGGCTGGGTGCGGTCAATGATGACGTGCGCACGGTGCAGATCCGTCTGAACCGCATTTCCAACAACTATCCCTCCATCCCGAAAATTCTTGCCACCGACGGGCGCTTTGGCGAGGACACCGAGGCTGCGGTCCGGCGGTTTCAGGAGATCTTTCACCTCGATCCGGACGGCGTAGTCGGAAAAGCAACCTGGTACACCATTCTGAACGTCTATATCGGTGTCAAAAGGCTGACGGATCTCACCGCCGAAGGCATTCCGGCAGGTGAGGTCACACCGGTCTTCCCGGAAGTACTCCGGGAGGGTGATTCCGGAAACTATATCTACAACCTGCAGTATCTGCTGAATTATGTGGGACAGTACTATGACACCATCCCGATCATCAATGTGGACGGGGATTTCGGGTCCGATACGCTGGCTGCGGTCCGGGCACTGCAACGCACATTCGGGCTGACGGAAGACGGTATTGTCGGTGTGCGGACCTGGAATGCACTCTATGACGCGTATCTCGGCATCATCCGCACCGTTCCGACCCAATATACCGAAGGCGTAACAGTCCCCTATCCCGGCGCACCGCTCCGGGTCGGTTCGGATTCCGACTATGTCCGCCTTCTGCAGGAGTATCTCAATTATATCGCGCGCTCTTATCCCTCCATTCCGACGGTCAATCCGACCGGCTATTTCGGTCCGCGCACGGAGGAAGCCGTCATCGCATTCAAGGAGGAGTTCGGGTTGCCTTCCGCGAACGGCGGTGTGGTGGACGCGACGGTCTGGAATGCGGTGACCGACATTTACGAAACGCTCTATATCGGCGCGCGGCTGAATGACGGGCAGTACCCGGGCTACACGCTCGGGCAGGAAGGAGGATGACATGGCGATACCCGAAAACACGCCCGTTGCGGCGATTCTGAATCTGCAGACCTATCTGCGCCAGCTTTCTTATGACACGCCCGGCATGACGCAGCCGCCCGTGAACGGTGTCTTTGGTTTTGCAACGCAGCGCGCGCTGGAGGAATTTCAGGCATCGCGCGACCTGCCGGTAACTGGCGTTGCGGACCAGCGGACCTGGGAGCTGCTCTACAGAGACTATCAGACGTCCCTTTCTGCCAATGCACCCCGCGTCCGGATGGACATCTTTCCGCGCACGGCAGCCGGCGCAACGCTGGAAGTCGGCAGCCGCGGCTTTGCGGTCATGGCGGTCCAGCGGATGTTGCAAAGTCTGGAGGAGAAATACGGCGTCATCGGTCCCGTTGCGGTCACCGGCGAGTTCACGCCCGCAACCGCGCAGTCGGTCAAAGCCTTTCAGTCCTGCAACGGCTTCTCCCCCACCGGCGTTGTCACCGAAGCGGTCTGGGATTCCCTCGCCGATCAGTACAACACCATTTTCGTCTCGCTGGAGTATAAGTGAGGGGAAAGGGAAAAGACCTTGGGCGTTGCCCAAACCTACTTAGGAAACTTCTTGAAAGAAGTTTCCTAAGAACCTTCAAGAACTTTAAACAGGTGGAGCTTTGCCACCTGTTTTTTTGTGGGTACGGATTCTGTGTAGCCGATTTTGTAGGGAACAACCCATGTGTCGTTCCGTGGTGCGAACATGGTGCCCCGATTGTTCGGAGATCCCGCCTGCTGGCGCCCCTCCGGGGTTCGACTGCGCGGCGATTTGGGGCTGTTACGTTCGCCCTTTCACTCGTCCGCGCCGCTCCGCTCAGGATGACACAGTGGGTTGATTTTTGCGTGATTTCTTCTTCTTTTGCCCGTCTAAGTTAGTGACTGTTAGCGGTAAAACCACATTATCTAAAGCAGATATAATCACACTATCTAAGACGGATATAAAGTGTTAGAACCCCATAACAACCAGCCTCCGTGTCATCCTGAGCGGAGCGGCGCGGACGGACGAAAGGGCGAACAGTACAAGCCATAACCC
>USMO01000221.1 GCA_900555785.1 uncultured Eubacteriales bacterium
TTTGCAGGCTGGGCACCGACGAGCGCCGCCGCGTGGGAGTGGCGCAGGCGCTGGTCGGGAATCCCGGAACGGTGTTTCTGGACCAGCCCACCAAGGGGTTGCGGACCGGTGATGCCGCCGCGCTGAGCGCCGACATCCGCGCGATTGCGGAGGACGGCAAAACGGTCTTCCTTGCCAGCGACAACTCTGCGGAGCTGCAGGCAATCTGCGACCGGTTTCTGTTTATCGACTCTGCAGGTATCACCCCGCCGCTTGCGCAGGAGGACCTGACCGAGCAGCCGCACACACCGGCGCTGGCGGTCTTTCTCGGGCTGCAGGCACATGCGGCAGACACCACACGCACCGAACAGGAGGGCTCTGCGGAATGAACACCATTTTCAAACGCGAATTTCGCGGGCTGTTTTTGGGCGCAACCGGCTGGTTCTGCCTGATTGCGCCGGTCTTTGCTGCCGGCGTTCTGACAACGGTGAACAACCTTCTGTCGCTCTCTTCGGATGCCTCCCGGATGTTCCCGATTCTGTGTGACTTGCTGATTCTCATCTGCCCGCTGCTGGCGGCGCATGCCGTGACTTATGACACCGTAAAGGGGAACCGGACCTGGCTGCGATCCCTGCCGCTTTCCAGGAGTGCGATTCTGGGCGGCAAATACCTTGCCATGTTCGCACTTCTGGGCATTTGCGCGGTCTACTTTGCGCTGTTCCCGCTGCTGCTGGGAATCTGGGGCAACGTCTCTTACGGCACGGCTTACGCGTCGCTGCTGGGCTGGCTGCTGATTGCGGCTGCCATGCTGGCGGTCAGCTTCGCGGTGGCAACGCGGGTTTGCAACCGTCTTCTGGCGGTTCTCTTCGGCGTGCTGACCGGCGTGGTCATCTATTTCCTCCCGCTGCTTGCCGCGCTGATTTCGGTGTTTCCGTGGGTCGGCATTCTGTTTCTGTCGCTGATCGGTGTGGGCATTGCGGCTCCTGGCGTGGTGCGCGCGGTGCGGCAGAGCAGGGTCCCGCTGAAAGGCATTCTGATTTTTGTTCCGGTCTGTGCCGTTGCGGCGGTGCTGTTCTTTGTTGCCAAGCCGTTTTACACAACGGTCCTGCCGAACGCGCTGGATTTCCTGTCAATCTTCGGCAGGCTGGACGGATTCCGCAACGGACATCTGGACCTTGGCGCGGTGCTGTTTTTGTTGTCTGTGACGGCGGTTTGTCTGGCTCTGGCGGTTCTGCTGCCCGATGCGAAGTGCCGCAGAACCGGAAAGGGAGGTGGATCCGATGCGAAATCAAAATAAGAAACGGCTGATTCTGATTCTGTCGCTGGTGGCGGTCGTGCTGGTCAATTTCGCGGCGTATCTGCTGCCCTACCGCGCGGGGCACCCGGATGTTTCCGGCAACGGGGTCTACGTGCTGTCCGACAGTTCCCGGCAGATGCTCTCCGGGCTGTCGCGCGATGTGGAGATTACCTATTTTGCCAAGAGCCCGGATGCGGACCTGCGGTCTTTCCTGGCGCTTTACAAGTCCGCGCATGTGCGCGTCACGCTGGAGGAGCCGGAGACGGATGCTGCCGACCAGACGGTGCGGGTCAGTTGCGGTGACCGGGTTCGGACGCTGGATCTTTCCGATTTCTATTATTATTCCAGCAGCAAGACCGGCGAGTTGCTGTCGCTGACCGAATACGCGCAGATTTCTGCCTACCTTTCGGCGCTGGATGCTTCCAGCGATCAGTATCAGTCGCTGCTGTATTACTACGGTCCCGACGTGATGCAGACCTATTTTGCCGGGGATGCGGTTGTCAGCGCTGCAGTGCGCAACCTTGCCTCCGATGCGCTGCAGACGCTCTGGGTCCTGGTGGGTGAGGTTGGTGTTTCGCCCGACTGGTATGTGGCGCTCCGGCTGGAGCAGTTTGGATATCAGCTGCAGGAGACGGACGGCTTTTCGGACCTCCCGTCCGGTGCGCTTCTGTGGCTTTCGCCCAAAGCGGACCTGAGCGAGGCGCAGGCGCTTCAGTTGTCCTCGTTTCTTTCCGGCGGCGGGCGGTTATTCCTGACGACCGACTATCAGAAGACCAATCTGCCGAATCTCTTATCGGTTCTGTCCGATTACGGGCTTTCGACGGCGACTGTGCCGAACATGGTAGCCGATGTGGTCGGTTCCGGGTCGAGTTCCTCAATGTCGCAGACCTTCAATGCGGTCAAGGCGAACCATGCAATCAACGAATCGATCAGCGGCAGTGTAACGGTCAGCTATGCGCATGCGATTAAAATTACGGCGCTGGACGGAGTGCATAACGCTGAACTGCTTCGAACTTCTCTTTCCGGCGGGTATGTGGAGCAGGACGGTGAGGAGACGAAGAACGAATCCGGTTGTTTCAGTCTTGCCGCGACTGCCATTCGCGGGGATGGGCGTCTGGTTTGGATTGGGATGCAGTTTTCTGCGGCACTTGACAGTTACACAAGCGGGAAGGACAGCGCCTATGCTGCGTCCTGTCTTTCCTGGCTTGGCGGTTCCGACGGTGCTATGTCGCCTGTCGGTCAGGCTCATCAGATTCCGTCCACGCTTCTGAACGTCAAGGTTTCAACCTTCGCCGTCTGGATTGTAATCTTCGTCGCGCTGATTCCCATCGCCCTCCTCGTCGTCGCCCTCGTGCTGCGCTACATCCGGGGGAAGAGGTAGGGGAGAGATGGGAAGACCTTGGAGGGAGAAGGGACCCCCTTTCGGGTGGGGTCCCTTCTCCCTC
>USMO01000222.1 GCA_900555785.1 uncultured Eubacteriales bacterium
CCCCGCCGCGCAGTCGAACCCCGCAGGGGCGCCAGCAGGCGGGATCTCCGATGGTCAGAGGCAATCAAGTCCCCCACTATCCAAGACGGACAAAAAATGAAGGAATCCCACAATAATCAGCCTCCGAACCTCGCCCGTCACTCTCCAGCTACACCCAACCCAGCACCCACCAAAAAGAATCCCCAATCTCTCCCTTTATTAAAGTTCTTGGGGTTCCCAGGGGTGACTGGTTGCGTAGCAACCAGTCAGTAGCGCAGCGTTGCTTCTCTCCGAAAGAAGCCCCCTGGGCGGGGTTTGGGGCAGCGCCCCAAGGTCTTATCCCCCGGTAACCCGTTCGCGGTAGGTGCCGGGGGGCGTACCCATAATCCGGCGAAAAACCGTGCTGAAATAGTTCTGGTCGCTGTAGCCAAGCTCTGACGCGACCTCCCCAACGCGCTTGCCCGTGCGCAGCAACTCTGCAGCGCGCTGCATCTTCATTTCGGTGAAGTACCGCGCCACGCCCATTCCGGCGTACCGGGTAAACACCTTTTTCAGGTTCGACAGACTCATGCTGCACAGCTTCGCAATCTCTTCGGCGCTCAGCGCTTCACCAAGGTGCGCACGCATGACGTTGATAATCTCGCCATACCGCAGCGCCCCCGAGCTTTCGGTCGCACCGCCCTCGCCAACGCTCCGCAGCGCACGCAGGAGCCAGTATTCGAATCGCACCCGCTCCTCGGTCAGCCTCTCCGTGTCCGAATTGTGCAGCCCGGTCCGCACCTCCATGCTGATCTCCAGCAGCTCCTCGCGCAGCTCGGTGTCCGGCATGAAAATGCGCCCCTGGTACTCCGGCATCGAATCGCTGTGAAACGACAGGTTCAGCACATGCGGCTCGGTCCCCCGCTCCGACCGAATGCGATGGAACTCATTCGGCGGGTGCAGCAGGCATTGCCCCGCGTCCAAAATATAAATCTTTTCCCCGGCGGTAATGCCCACCGAGCCGCCCAGCACGTAGACCAGCTCCCAAAACGGGTGCTTCTCCCCGGCGAACTCATACTCCTCCCCAAAGATGCGGTCCAGCGAAAAATGGAAGGACGTAATGTCCGGACAGCGGGCAATCGGAACGTCTGTCATGGGCTCTGACAGCGTTTTTCGATAATAAATATCCTTTTTCAAAGAAATCGTATCCGTTTCTATATATGTATTTGCTTTTGGGTATTGTATAATGATATTATAACGCATGAAAGGAAAAAATGCAAGGGCTTTCCCGCATTTTCTGACGAAAAATCTTATGAACAATGTAAATTTTGCATCCGACATTCTGCGTCACTTTGACCTGGACCATGTTTCCACGCCTTACGGCAACGGGCACATCAACAACACCTACCTGGTGGGAACCTCGCCGCGCTTCATTCTGCAGCGGATCAACACCGACATTTTCAAAGACCCGGACGGGGTGATGGAAAACATTCTGGCGGTGACCTCCTTCCTGCGCGCCAAAATCGTTGCTGCCGGAGGGGACCCGCTGCGCGAGACGCTGACCGTGATTCCAACCAATGACAACCACCCCTATTACCGCACGCCGGACGGCGACTGCTATCGCGTTTATATGTTTATTGAAGATGCCGTGTCGCTGGACAGCGCGTCCAGCCCGGAGGTGTTCGCCGAGAGCGCCCGGGCTTTCGGCAAATTTCAGCGCATGCTGGCGGATTTTCCGGCCGAAAAGCTGCATGAGACCATCCCGCATTTCCACGACACGCCCGACCGTCTGCGCATCTTCCGGGAGACGCTGGCAAAGGACCCGGTCGGCAGAGCTGCCGGCGTGCAGGACGAGATTCGGTTTGTGCTGTACCGCGCCGGCGAGATGAGCACGGTCACCGATGCGATTGCGGACGGTTCGGTCCCGCTGCGGGTGACGCACAACGACACGAAACTGAACAATGTCATGCTGGACGCCAAGACCGGAAAGGGCATTTGCGTGATCGATCTGGACACGGTGATGCCCGGCTCAATGCTTTACGACTACGGCGACTCCCTGCGTTTCGGTGCCTCGACCGCTGCCGAGGACGAGCGCAACCTTGACAAGGTTCGGTTTGATCTCGATTACTTCCGTGCCTACACCGAGGCTTACCTGGAAGCCCTTGGCGACAGTGTGACCCCCCGGGAGCTGGAACTTCTGCCCTTCTCTGCCAAGCTGATGACGCTGGAGTGCGGCATGCGGTTCCTGACCGATCATATTGACGGCGACCACTACTTCCGCATTCACCGCCCCAACCACAACCTCGACCGCTGCCGGACGCAGTTCAAGCTCGTCGCCGACATGGAATCCAAAATGGATCAGATGCAGCAAATCGTCTCCGAGTGCGCGAGGAGATAAGAAAGAAGGAAGACCTCGGGGCTCCGCCCCGAACCCCGCTTAGAATCTTCTCCGAAAGAAGGTTCTAAGCGGAGTTCGGGGTGGAGCCCCGAGGTCTTAACTCCTCAAGCGCTTCTGCGGCGCTTTTTGGAGCGGACAAACGCGCACGAGACGAGAGCGGCGGGTAGGAGCACGCCGGACCCGATAGCCGAGGCGCAGCCTCCCCGCGGCGCTTCGGTGGGTTCGGTGTCGGTGCCTGCTGTACTGTCGTTCGGGACCTGCGGCTTGGTTTCCGGAGCCTCGGTCGCGGCAGTCGTATTGCCGCCGGGACGGACATCGGGCGCGCCGCCCGGGTTCCCCG
>USMO01000223.1 GCA_900555785.1 uncultured Eubacteriales bacterium
AGCTGGAACTGTCGGAGCTGTGCGACATCCTCATCTGCGACTACAACTACGTCTTTGACCCGATGGTTTACCTGCGGCGGTACTTTGCGGAGGACGCGGCAGGGGAGCGGTACGTGCTGCTGGTGGACGAGGCGCACAACCTTGCCGACCGCGCGCGGGGGATGTATTCGGCAGACCTGACGCTGACGGCAGCGGAGGACGCCTGGCAGGCGCTGACCGGGGAGGGCAAACCGATGCCGGAAGGAATCGATGCCCTGGAGGCGCTGATCCGCGCGCTGCGGTCCTGCCGCGCACTTTGCCGCGAGAACACCGAGACCGACAGCGCAGGTGTCCGGCACGGTTACTATCTCTCCCATGCCGGGCTGGAAACGCTCAATCCGGTGGCGGAGAACTGCCGCGATTTTCTCGGCAGCCTGACGGCGGGGGGCTGCGCCGAGCCGGCAGTGACGGCGTTTTCCGGCACGCTGAAAAAGTTTGCGGTCATCGCGGGGCTGTACGATTCGCATTTTCTGACCTTTCTGGAGCGGCACGGGCACGAGGTGTCGGTGCGGCTGGTCTGCCTGGACCCCTCCGAGGTGCTGGGGGCGGTGCTGGCAAAGGCGAAGGCGGCGGTCTTCTTCTCCGCAACGCTGACCCCGCCGGAGTATTTCTCCAACATTCTGGGCGGCGGCAAGGGCGCGGTGCGGCTCTCACTGGCATCTCCGTTTGACCCTGCCAATCTCTGTCTGGCGGCGGTGACCGGCATCAGCACGCGTTATGAGGACCGCGAAAAGAACGCGAAAAAGATTGCCGCCTGCATTGCAGGTGCGGTCTCCGGCAGGCGGGGGAACTATCTGGTGTTCTTCCCGTCCTATGCGTATCTGGGGCGTGTGCTGGCGGCGTTCCGGGAGAAGTACCCGTCGGTGGAAATCATCGAGCAGGCGCGCGGCATGGGACAGAACGGGCGGGAGGATTTTCTCGCGAAATTTGTCGACGACGGCAGACTGCGGGTCGGCTTCTGTGTGCTGGGCGGTTCGTTTTCCGAGGGGGTGGACCTGCCGGGCGGCAGGCTGATCGGCACGGTTGTGGTCGGCGTCGGGCTGCCGGGGCTTTCGAGCGAGCGGAACATCCTGCGCGAATACTACGACGAAAACGGGGTGTCCGGCTACGATTACGCCTACACCTATCCGGGCATGAACCGGGTTCTGCAGGCGGTTGGCAGGGTCATCCGGCGGGAGGACGACCGCGGCGTTGCGGTGCTGATTGATGACCGCTGGCAGGAGGACCGGTTTCGCCGGCTCTTTCCGGCGCATTGGAATGCCATTCGATATGCAGGAAATGCGAAAGAACTTGCAAATATCGTGTCTGAATTTTGGACAAATAACAACGAAACAAACAAAAATGAAATTCAGGCACAGTAAATTTGCAGAAACATATTGCTTTTTTTGCCTGAATATGCTATAATACGAAGGTAATTTTGGGCACAGTCCCACGGAAAGGCGATAGGAAACGAATGGAATATGCAAAGATGTCGCCGCAGGAGCAGACCGTCCTGCTGGCGAAGCTGAAAACGGAGTACGAGGAATATGCGGCAGCGGGGCTGGAACTGGACCTGTCACGCGGCAAGCCCGGTGCGGCGCAGTTGGATTTGCTGCAGGGCATGTTGGATTGCATCAGCTCGTCCTCCGACTGCCGGACCGAAAACGGCTTTGACTGCCGCAACTACGGGGTTCTGGACGGCATTCCGGAAGCAAAGCGGATGTTTGCGGAGCTGTTGGGCATTCCCGCCGAGGATTTGTTCATCGGCGGCAACTCTTCGCTGAATCTGATGTACGACGCGGTTGCGCGCGCGATGCTTTACGGTGTTTGCGACAGCGACCGTCCGTGGTGCAAGGAGGAGAAGATTTATTTCCTGTGTCCGTCTCCGGGGTATGACCGGCATTTCGGCGTTTGCGAATCGCTCGGCATTGGGATGATTCCGGTTGCGATGACACCGACGGGACCGGACATGGACGAGGTGGAGCGCCTGGTTGCCTCCGACCCGATGATCAAGGGCATTTGGTGTTGTCCGAAGTATTCGAATCCGGACGGCATTACATATTCGGACGAAACGGTGGAGCGTTTCGGCGCGATGCAGACGGCTGCGAAGGATTTCCGGATTTTCTGGGACAATGCTTATGCGGTACACGACCTATATCCGGACCGTCGCGATGAGCTGGCGGATATTTTTGAGGCTTGTGCGCGGCATGGGCACGTCAACCGGGTTTTCTATTTTGCTTCAACGTCGAAGATTTCGTTTCCGGGTTCCGGTGTGGCAATCATGGCGGCGTCGCAGGAGAATTTGCGGCAGATTATGCCGATCATTGGTGCGCAGACGATTGGCTTTGACAAGATCAATCAGCTGCGGCATGTTCGGTATTTCGGCAACGCTGCAAACATTCGGCGGCACATGATGATGCTGGCGGATTTGATTCGTCCGAAATTTGAGATTGTATTGGAGAATCTGGACCGCGATTTATCCGGCACGGGGGTTGCGCACTGGACGCGCCCGCTGGGTGGGTATTTCATCAGTCTGTATGTTCTGCCCGGCTGTGCGAAGCGGACCTACGAGCTTTGCGCGCAGGCTGGCGTGAAGCTGACGACGGTTGGTGCGACTTACCCTTACGGCAAGGACCCGGATGACAGCAACATTCGCAT
>USMO01000224.1 GCA_900555785.1 uncultured Eubacteriales bacterium
GGCGTCCGACACCCCGGCAGACAGCGCACCGGCTGCCCCCACCTCGCAGCTGGGACAATGGCCCTGCCAGATTCGTCTGGTGCCGGTCAACGCCCCCTATTTTCAGGGCGCGCGGCTGCTGGTTGCGGCAGACTGCACGGCATACGCCTACGCAAACATGCATGCGGAGTTCATGCGCGGAAAGATTACACTGATCGGCTGCCCGAAGCTGGATGACATTGACTACACCGAAAAACTGACCGCGATTCTGGCAGAGAACGACATTCAGTCGCTGACCGTTGTGCGCATGGAGGTCCCCTGCTGCGGCGGCTTGGAGCAGGCAGCCCGCAACGCCCTACAGCGGAGCGGAAAATTCATTCCCTGGCAGGTTGTCACCGTCTCGATTGATGGCAAAAAGCTGGATTGACTGCCGGCAGCAAAAGCGGACCCCGGAAATTTCCGGGGTCCGCTTTTTTCTTTCGTTCAAACCTTCCAGCTGACGGTTCCGCTGCCGGAAGAACCTGCGGTGATGCTCGCATCGGTCTTTCCAAGGCAGATGACCAGGGCGTTCATTGCTGCCGGTGCCTGGACCGTGGCAACGCCGTCAACGGTCAGGTAGCTGCCCGCGCTCAGGGTAACGTTTTTGCTGGTCCCGATGCTGGTCAGTGATGGCGAGCAATGCGTGGATTCCTGGCTCATGCCGCCCGCCAGCCCGATTGCGACCACATAGCCGCCGGTATACCGATAGCCCTGCTCGGTATCAATGGACGAATCCGCGCGTCCGGTCGAGAGGATGACCGATCTGCCGCCGGAGAACAGGATGCCGCCGTAGGAATCGCGGCTGTTCGAATCCACGCCGTCGCCGCCCGCCAGAACGTAGACGGTCCCGCCCGAGATGACGATGCCGGTGCCGCTCGTTCCGCCCCCGTTGATGCCGTCATCCGAGGACACGACCGAAATGTCACCGTCCGAAACCGTTACAACGGTTCCCTCCAGCCCTTCATAGCTTTTCAGGATATTGACCGTGCCGCCGCTGACGGTCACCTCTCCGTCCGCGTAGACGGCATCGTCGTTGGACGACAGCGTCAGGGTGCCGCCGCTGACGGTCACGTTTCCGGTTGCCGCCTCACCGTTTTCCAGCGTGGTATCGTTGTTGGCGTGGATGCAGTCGTCGTAGGATTCGATGGTGACCGTTCCGGCGCTGACGGTGATTGCGTTTGCGGCTTTCAAGCCCTTGGTGGAGTGGTCACCCTTATCCTGATTGCCGTCATTCATGCCGCCGCCCGGGAACCCGCCGCCCGGCCGGGTTGTGGTATAGTTGGTCCAGCTCAGCTTCAGTGATTTTCCGACGGACACCGCAAGGGTGTCGTAGCTGTCGTTGACAGTGATGTCATCCCACACGTAGTAGTAGTTCTCGCTCTGCCCCGGCTCCTGGTCGGCGGTGTAAAGGTACAGCTTCAGCTTGGTATACCCGCTCGGCTTTTCGACCGTATAGTAGCGGTAATTGCCCGAAGTTTTTGCGCTGCCGGTGTTGCACCAGACCCCGCCCCCGTCCTGATAGAAATACAGCGAATAGCGGTAGGTGTCGGTATTCGTGCGCAGGTAGAGGGTGTTTTCGCTGGTTGCGGTCACCTCTTTGGAATATTTCGAATACTGATCGGTGAAAATAGTGAGGTTCACGGTTGCACCGGATTCGTCGACCGTGACATCGTAGGCTGCGTCGATGCCGTCGCAAGCAGCGTAGATGCGGATGTCCCCGCCCGTGATGGCAACGGTCCCGCGCTGCTTGCCTTTTTTCGACAGGTCGCTGTTGGTTGTCTTGATGCCGTCTCCGGTTCTGGCGATCAGCACCAGCGTGCCGGATTCCACGGTAACGCTGTCGTTGCCCTTGAGCGCGTTATCCTCGCATTCGACCTGCAGGTACAGGTTCTTCACCTTCAGGTCATCCTTGGTATGGATGCCGTTATTTGCGACCGAGCTGACGTAGAGGTTCCCCTTCCCCTGCAGGCTGAGGTCGCAGTCTGCCCAGACTGCCGCGCTGACGGCGGTCTCATCCGTAACGGCTTCGCGGATGTCGTTCAGGTAGTTATCGGTCCCCTTCTTTGCGGAGATTGTCACCTGGTCCGCTCCGCTGACGGTCAGCGGGCATTCGGTGGGTGACGTGAGGGTGAAGCCGTTCAGTTCCAGTTCGATCTCGCAGTCCTCGTTTCCTTCCACGACGATGTTGCCGTAGAACGCGCCCGACAGGGTATAGGTGCTATCCTCGGTCATGCCGGCGAGGGTGATGGTATTGTTCTGGACGGTTACGCAGCCTGCGGTTCCTGCGCTGCAGGCGACCGTTACGGTCTGGCTTTCTCCGCAGTCATCGCAGCGGTAGGTATAGCTGTCGCCGTCCTGCGACACGAAGGCGTAGCGGTGCTCGGTGGTATCGACCGGGGCAACCGTCACGGTACTGTCATCCGTGATAACGCTACCGTCTGTCCCGGAACCGTCGCTCCCGGTCCCGTTATTCCCGTTTCCGTCTGTTTTCGCGCAGCTGCCCAGCAAGGCTGCGGACAGCAGCAGGCTTGGCAAAACGCTCCACAATTGATTCTTTTTCATGATGAACTCCTTTCTAAGACCTCGGGGCACTGCCCCGAACCCCGCTTAGGGGGCTTCTTTCGGAGAAGCCCCCTAAGAACCCCA
>USMO01000225.1 GCA_900555785.1 uncultured Eubacteriales bacterium
GGATTGCCTGCTGCAGCATGGCGCGGCATCGGTCGTGGCGG
Source organism: uncultured Eubacteriales bacterium (assembly GCA_900555785.1). Classification (GTDB taxonomy): domain Bacteria; phylum Bacillota; class Clostridia; order Oscillospirales; family CAG-272; genus UMGS1865. The sequence goes on from USMO01000225.1 coordinate 42, forward strand.
TCGATTCCGGTGTCGGGCAACTGGCTCCGGCGCTGGCAGGTGACCCCCGGGTCTCCAGCCTGGAGCATTGCAACGCGCGGTATCTGGCACCGGAGCGGATCGGCGGCGCGGTGCGGTTGATTGTGATGGATGTGTCGTTCATTTCCGGCACGCTGATTCTGCCGCGGTTTCCGGAACTTCTGGAGCCGGTCGGCGATGCAATCTGCCTGATCAAGCCACAGTTTGAGGTCGGGCGGGCGCATATCGGCAAGGGCGGGATTGTCCGCGACCCGCGCGCACACCGGATGGCAATCGAGCGGGTGATCGAATGCGCCGTGAGCCTGGGGCTGCGTTCGGTCGGTCTGATTCCGTCCCCCATTCCGGGTGGGGACGGCAACCGCGAATTTCTGGTGCGCCTGACGCAGGGGCAGGACCTGCCGCCGCTTTCCGATGAAGCGGTCCTGGCGGTTACCGAGAACCACACAAAAGGAGACGGCTATGCTGAAAATCGCACTGATCACCAATTATAACATCGCCGACAAGGCGAACGCTGCCGCCGCTGTTGCAGGCAGGCTGATTGCCGAAGGGGGCGAGGTGCTGATTGCGGCATTCAACCGCGAAAAGCTGATAAGGACCCACCGGCACCGCCCGGAGTTCCGCTATCTGCCGCTGGAGGCGCTGTATGCCGAGGCGGACATCGTGATTGTGCTGGGCGGGGACGGCAGCATTCTGGAGGCGGCACGCCGCGCGGCAACGCGGGGAACGCCGATTCTCGGAATCAACTTCGGCAGGCTCGGTTACATGGCAGAGCTGGAGGCGGGCGAGCTGGACGCGCTGCACCGGCTGTTTACCGGCGATTACACGCTGGAGCACCGGATGATGCTGCGTGTGGACCTTTTGGGCTGCGGCGGCGAGCTGAAATCCTTCTGCTACGCGCTCAATGACGCGGTGGTGTCCAACGGATCGGTTGCGCGCGTGATCGATCTGGAGCTGCGCGAGAACGGCGAGGCGGTGACGACCTACCGGGCAGACGGTCTGATTATCGCCACGCCGACCGGCTCGACCGCCTATTCGATGTCGGCTGGCGGTGCCATTGTTGACCCGACCGTCCCGTGCTTCTGCGTCACGCCGATCTGCCCGCATTCTTTTGCGGCACGCCCGCTGATTTTCCCGGACCGCTCGGTGCTGGAAATCCGCAACATCTGCGCGCGGGAAAAGATGCTGTACCTGACCGTGGACGGCAAAATGAGCTTTGAACTGTTGCGCGGGCAGACGGTCCGCGTGACAAGGTCGAAGCTGGAGACCAAGCTGATCCGCTTCCGCAAGAGCGGATTTTACCGGGTCCTGTGCCAGAAACTGCGGGATTCCCATTTCTGAAAGTGAGGGGACAATATGAAACGAAACCGACAGGAAAAGCTGCTGGAGCTGATTGCCAGATATGAAATCGAAACGCAGGATGAACTGATTGAAAAGCTGCGCGAGAACGGCTACAACGCCACGCAGGCAACCATTTCGCGCGACATTCGCGAGTTGCAGATTGCAAAAATGACAACGGGGCGCGGGACTTATCGCTATGTGCTGCCCAAGCATGCGGAGCCGGCTCCGGCGGTCAGCTTCAGCGCGGCGCTGATTGATTCCATCATCAGCTCCGAATCCGCGCAGAACATTGTGGTGCTCAAGACCTACCCCGGCATGGCGTCGGCTGTGGCTGCCGGCATCGACCGGATGCAGGCGAACCAGATTCTCGGCTGTGTGGCTGGGGACGATACCATCCTCATCGTAACGCAGGACGCGGACTGTGCGCGGATGCTTTCCGGGCAGGTACACGATCTGCTGCGGGGCATCTGATATGCTACGGTCCCTGCATATCGAAAACATTGCGGTCATCCGGCAGGCAGACATCGAATTTGATGCCGGGCTGTCGGTGCTGACCGGCGAGACCGGCGCGGGAAAGTCAATCATCATCGACAGCATCAACCTGTTGCTCGGAAACCGGGTGCAGAAGGAGATTGTGCGCTCGGGGGAGAGCCGGGCGGTGATTGCGGCGGTGTTCGAAGAACTTTCGGATGCAGCCTGCGCGCGACTGACCGAGCTCGGTTTTGACTGCGCGGAGCGTTCGCTGATGCTGCAGCGGCAGCTGTCGGCAGACGGCAAGACCCAAACGCGCCTGAACGGGCAGATCATCACGCAGGCGGTACAGCGGCAGCTGGCACCCTTCCTGATCAGCATTCACGGGCAGATGGACAGCCATCGGCTGCTGCAGAAGTCGGCGCACCTGGAGCTTTTGGACGCGTTTGCAAAGCCGGATGCGGAACTGGCTGCTTACCGGGCGGTCTACAGCCGCTGGCGCGATGCCGAAAAGCACCTGTCCGCACTGACGCATGACGAATCCGAGCGGCTGCGGACGCAGGAGATGCTGCGCTACCAGCTGGAGGACATCGACGCGGTGAAGCTGCGCGACCCGGACGAGGAGGAGCATCTGATCCGGGAGCGCGACAGGCTGTCGAATCTGGAAAAAATCAACCGGCAGATCGAGTTCTGTTACCGGCTGCTGGCAGGCGGCGAGAAAGCGGACGCGGTAGGGCTGTTGCGGCGCGCGGAGCATGCGCTGCGGTCGCTGGGCGGTTTGGTTGACGGCGCGGAC
>USMO01000226.1 GCA_900555785.1 uncultured Eubacteriales bacterium
CGGACGTGTAACCGTGCAGCGCCGTCGGCTCGGTCTCCCGCAGCAACCGCACAAGCCCGTCGGTCACCGCCTGCGGGGTCGGAACGCTCGGGTTCCCAATGCTGAAGTCAAAAACCCTGCCGTCCCCCAGTTCCGCCGTCCGCTGCTTTCCGTACTCAAATAATTCCCGAATTGCCGAGCGCTCCGCACCCAGCCGCCGCATTGCTTCGTTCATCGCCGCCTCCGTAAAAAAAACAAATATACAGTTTCTATTATACACCCAACCACCCCGGAAAGTCAAGTAAATCCGCTAAAAAAAGGGGCTCTTTCCGCAAAGCCCCTTCAGGAAAAGTTCTTGAAGTTTTCAGAAACTTCTTTCAAGAAGGTTCTAAGTGGGTTCGGGCAAAGCCAGAGGTCTTCCCTCTCACTTCTCCGCATTTTTCACCCCGGAACCGGGCAGCAGATTCTTGGTGTTGATGCCGATCAGCTCCCGGATGGTACGGCGAATGGTCTTCCGAACCTCCGGATCCAGCTTCAGGCTCTGCACCAGCCAGCGATTCCTGGGAGACACCAGCTGCGTCAGCGTCAGCGCATTGTCAGCCGACAGAATCTGATAGATTGCCTCGCTGAACTGCTCGCGCTGCTCGGGCGTCATACCGCGAATCCACTCCTGCAGCGTTTTGTCGGTCCGGACGCACTCGCCGGAAACATCCTTCAGGTGAATGAACCGGTTCCCCTCTACCTCCCAGGTCAGCCCGTTGTGCTGCAGCACGCCAGCCTGCCGGCTCTTGACAACCGTATAGCCCTTGTCGTGTTCCAGAAGCATACCGACCACCGAGGATTGCGGAATCAGCGTCTGGATGCGCGGCTTCATATCGAGATAGGCATCGCTTTCCGGCAGCCCGTTCGCAAAGCCCGGGCCGTCGTTGCTCCAGACGCGGACAATCCGTTTTTTGGTCTCCTCACTGCAGTAGGTCCCGGCGTAAACAGAAAGATTGCCGCCCTTGCTGTGCCCCGTGACATAAATCGGTCCCTCGGAATACTTCGCCGCCATGTCCAGATAGAGTGCCGCAGCCTTTTGGGACGGAATCACGTCCATAAAGCTCATGTTGAAGTTTTCCTTCCAGCCAACGATTGTGTCATCGGTCCCGCGATATGCCACAACCGTTTCCCCGGTCGGCAGCACAAAGGTCACCGCCGAGAACTGCATCTCCTTTTTCAGATCGATCAGGTTGGTATACGCCTTCATCCGAACGCTGCGAAACCGGCGGCAGTCCCGGAGCGCATAGAACACCCGGATAATCTCCTTCGGAATAATCAGACCGATCGACACCTTGCGCAGGTCGGGGTTCCGCGCGAAAAAGGCATTTGCCGCAGCCTGCAGGGACACCGGGTCTGCCGAATGTTTCGGCGACACGATTCCCGCAAAATCGATATAGGAAATCAGCGAGAAAATCAGATTGTCAACCTCATTGATCGGATCCGCCTCAAAGGACAGGTCCCCGCGCCAGGTGATATAATCGAATAAGGTTCCCATACTATCTACTATCCCTCCAAAACTCAGCAGCTGTGATACAGCCGCTTGCTTTCATAAGCCGGCTCGCAGGTCAGGTTCAACCCCAGTTTTTTCAGCGTGTGAACATCGCTCTGCGCCAGAATGACCGACGAATGCATTTCGCAATGCCGCAGCCGGGTCAGCTGGTCCCGCGCCTTTGCCGCAACCGGGTCGTTCTCGGCGCAGACCGACAGCGCAATCAGCAGCTCATTTGTGTGCAGCCGGGGGTTCTTGCTGCCCAGCACATGCACCTTGAGGTCGGTAATCGGTCCGAGAATTTCGGGAGAGATCAGGTCGATGCGATCGTCAATCTCTGCCATCACCTTCAGCGCATTCAGGAGCGCAGCCGATGCGGCACCCAGCAGCCGGGAGGTCTTGCCGGTCACCATTCTGCCGTCCGGAAGTTCAATTGCGGCGGCGGGCTTGCCGGTGTCCGCAGCCTTTTTGTTTGCCGCAACCGCAACCGTGCGGTCGGTAATATCCAGCCCTGCATTCTGCATGATCAGCTTGAGCTTCTCGACATCGTGCGACGCCTCGTTCTCCCCGTTCTTGCGGTTCTCGCAGAGCGCATTGTAATAGCGGCGAATGATTTCCATGTTCGCAGCCGCGCGCACCGCTTCATCGTCATAAATGCAGTTGCCCGCCATGTTCACGCCCATGTCGGTGGGGGAGTGGTAGGGGCTCTTGCCTGCGATCAGCTCGAACATCGCGTTGACCACCGGGAAGATCTCAATGTCGCGGTTGTAGTTGACGGCGGTCTTGCCGTAGGCTTCCAGATGGAACGGGTCGATCATGTTCACATCGTTCAGGTCGGCGGTGGCGGCCTCGTAGGCCAGGTTCACCGGGTGCTTGAGCGGGATGTTCCAGATGGGGAAGGTCTCGAACTTGGCATAACCGGCCTTGACGCCCCGCTTGTACTCGTGGTACAGCTGGGACAGGCAGGTGGCCATCTTGCCGCTGCCGGGGCCGGGGGCCGTGATGACCACCAGCGGGCGCTCGGTCTCGATGTACTCATTGCGGCCATAGCCCTCGTCGCTCACGATGCGGGCCACGTCGTTGGGGTAGCCGGGGATCTTATAATGACGGAAGGTCCGGATGCCCAGACCGTTCAGCCGCTTTTCAAAGGC
>USMO01000227.1 GCA_900555785.1 uncultured Eubacteriales bacterium
GAGGGCTCCGCGCCCTCGACCGCGCCGCCTCCCCCAAAAGGCGGGCGAAAACTTTTACCAGACTGGAGCCGGTTAGCCTATCATCAGTCTGGAGGGAACGCACCTGCGGCGTTCCCTTTCTGTTGCGGAACAAAACAGGCTGGCTGCTTTGGTAGAAGTCGGAAACGGCAGGATTGAAAATTCCGCTTTCGGAAATATTGTTTACAAAATACACTTGACAAAATACCGGAAATGTGCTATCATGATACGGTATCAGAATGTGCGCGGAGGGATGTATGGCAGAATTTCAACTGAAGAGCGAAATGGTGCCGACCGGGGACCAGCCGGCAGCGATTGCGGCGCTGGTGGACGGGCTGCAGGCGGGCGACCGGATGCAGACGCTTTTGGGTGTGACCGGCTCCGGCAAGACCTTCACGATGGCGAACGTGATTGCCCGGACGCAGCGCCCAACGCTGGTCATCGCGCACAACAAGACGCTTGCGGCCCAGCTGTGCTCGGAATTCCGCGAGTTTTTCCCGAACAACGCGGTCGAATTTTTCGTTTCCTACTATGATTACTATCAGCCCGAGGCGTATATCCCGGGGAAGGATATGTATATCGAGAAGGACGCGCTGATCAATGACGAGATCGACCGTCTGCGGCACAGCGCCACCAGCGCGCTGTTTGAGCGGCGGGACGTAATCATTGTCGCGTCGGTCTCCTGCATCTATTCGCTCGGTGACCCGTCCGAATACCAAGGGCTGGTGATTGCGGTCCGCCCGGGCATGCAGATGTCGCGGGATATTTTCATCCGCAAGCTGGTGGCAAACAGCTACAACCGCAACGACCTGTCGCTGACGCGTGACGCCTTCCGGGTCAATGGCGACACCGTGGAAGTCATTCCCGCAAACAGCGCGGATACGGCGATCCGGGTGGAATTTTTCGGAGACGAGATTGACCGGATTACCGAAATCAACATCGTCACCGGCGAGATGCTGCGCAGGCTGAACTATGCGGCAATCTACCCGGCAACGCACTATGCGGTGTCGGACGAAAAGCGCGAGGCTGCGTTGGCAGAGATTGAGCGCGAGATGGAGGAGCGGGTCAAGGAATTTGAATCCGAACACAAGCTGCTGGAAGCGCAGCGCATCCGGGAGCGGGTCAAATACGACATTGAGATGCTGCGCGAGGTCGGGTTCTGCTCGGGCGTGGAGAACTACTCCCGCGTGCTGTCCGGCAGACCGGCAGGGTCAACGCCGTTCACGCTGCTGGATTACTTTCCGGATGACTATATCATGTTCATTGACGAGTCGCACATCATGATTCCGCAGGTGCGCGGCATGAGCGGCGGCGATTCGGCGCGGAAGAAGAATCTGGTTGACTACGGGTTCCGGTTGCCGTCGGCTTACGACAACCGCCCGCTGTATTTTCATGAGTTTGAGGAAAGCATTCACCAGGCGGTGTTCGTCAGCGCAACGCCGGGGGATTACGAGGAGCAGCATTCGGTGCAGACCGTGGAGCAGATCATTCGCCCGACGGGGCTGCCGGACCCGGTGATTGAGGTTCGCCCGATTGAGGGGCAAATTGACGACCTGCTGGGCGAAATCCGCGCACGGACCCGGAAGAACGAGCGCGTGCTGGTCACAACCCTGACCAAAAAGATGGCAGAGGACCTGACCGAATACTTTGAGGGCAACGGCGTCAAGGTGCGGTATATCCATTATAATGTAGAGACGATTGAGCGCATGGAGATCATTCGCGACCTGCGGCTGGGCGTGTTTGATGTGCTGATCGGGATCAACCTTTTGCGCGAAGGGCTGGATATTCCCGAGGTGTCGCTGGTGGCAATTCTGGATGCGGACAAGGAAGGTTTTTTGCGGTCGGAGCGCTCGCTGATTCAGACGGTCGGGCGCGCGGCGCGGAACGCCGAGGGTAAGGTGATTATGTACGCCGACACGGTGACGCAATCGATGCAGGCAACGATTACCGAGACCGAGCGCCGCCGGAATATTCAGATTGCTTACAACAAGGAGCACGGCATCGTGCCGAAAACGGTCATCAAGGGCGTGCGCGACATTATTGAAATCGGCTCGAAGGACGACAACCGCAAGAGCCGGAAGGGCAAGGGTCATGACGGCACGCGCAAACTGAACGCAACCGAGAAGGAAAAGCTGATTGCCGAGCTGACACGCGAAATGAAGGGTGCGGCGGCAAAGCTGGAATTTGAACAGGCGGCATATCTGCGCGATCAGATCAAGCGGATTCGCGAAGGAAAGGAAGGGGACACATGAGCAGACGGGTAATCACGCCGGGCGAGAAGCCCCGGGAGACAGGTAAGCGACGGCTGCGGCTGGTGGATCCGTTCGCAATGGCGCTGTGGAGCGGGATTTTTCTGGTAACCGCTGTGCTGGCGGTCATCAGCGCGGTGCGGGGCTTTAGTGAGCATTGGTACGGAGACGTGCTGACGCTGCTGGATTGGATTATCGGCATTCTGGCGTTGATCAACATTTTTGCGGCGCTGTCGGTTGGCGTGCGCGTGACGGACGGTGTTGCGGACCTCGGCAGGGATGCCAAGGGGAACCGGTCAACCTTTGAAGCGGCGCTGCTGCGGGGGATTACGGTGGTCGGTCAGGACGGGCGAACGCTGC
>USMO01000228.1 GCA_900555785.1 uncultured Eubacteriales bacterium
TCCAAGGTCTTCCCCCCTCTTACTCTTCGCTGAAAATGACCGTCAGGTCGGGATGCAGCTGCAGAATGGAGGCAGGAAGCTCCGGCGTGATGGGTCCTTCAAACGCACGAAGCAGAACATCCTTCTTCGCAGGACCGTTCGCAATCAGAAGAATCTTCTTCGCCTGCATGATCGAAACCATGCCCATGCTGATCGCCTGGCGCGGAACCTCGTTCTCGTTTGCAAAGAACGGGGAGTTTGCCTTGATGGTCGACTCGTGCAGATCGGCAACGTGCGTAGCCGTAACAAAGCAGTCACCGGGTTCGTTGAAACCAATGTGCCCGTCCAAACCAATGCCCAAAAGCTGCAGGTCAATGCCGCCCAACCGCTTGATGCGCGCATCGTATTCGGTGCATTCCGCAGCCGTATCAGCCGCCGTGCCGCAGGGAACAAACGTGTTCTCCGGCTTAATGTTGATGTGGTCAAAGAAATTCGTCTGCATGAAGTAGCGGTAGCTCTGCGGGTGATCCCCCTTCAGGCCCACATACTCATCCAGATTGACCGACGTCACCTGCGAGAAGTCAATGTCCCCCTTGTTGTACCAGTCAATCAGCTGCTTGTAAACGCCGACCGGAGAGGACCCCGTCGCAAGCCCCAGCACGCAGTCCGGCTTCATGATGACCTGCGCGGAAATGATGTTCGCCGCCTGACGGCTCAGCTTTTCATAGGTTTTGGTGGTAATGAATTTCATAATTTTCTCCTTTTCTATTGTAAAAAAATGGATTACAGATGTAAGAACGCGCGCATCGTGTCAATCAGCGACCGCGCACCGGCAGCCGTTTTGTCCTCGGCAAAAATCCGCAACAGCGGCTCGGTCCCCGAGAACCGGCAAATGAGAAACGCCCCGTCCGCAAAATTCAAACGGCAACCGTCCGTGTAGTCCGCATCGGCAACCGCGCGACCGAAATCGGGCAGCCGGCGCTCTACCATCAGCACCGCGTGAACCGCAGCTTTGTCCTCGGGCGCAAAGGCCAGATTATCTTCCTCCATGACGTGCGCGCCGTAACGCGCAGTCAGCTCTGCCCAAAGCTCGCCCGGCGCCTTGTTCATCGCCGACATCATCTCAACAAACAAAGACGCGGCGTAGACCGAATCCTTGCCGTGAATGTGCCCGCGCACCGTCAGACCGCCGGACGACTCCCCGCCCAGCACCGCGTCGGTTTCGTCAATCTTTGCCGAAATGTACTTGAACCCAACCGGCACCTCGTAGCAGCGCTCCCCAAAGGATTCCGCTACCCGGTCCAGCATGTGCGTGGTGGCGTTGTTGCGCACAACCGGTCCCCGCCAGCCGCGGTATTCGTGCAGATAGTAGTACAGCATGACCAGAATCCGGTTCGCGTCCAGGTATTCGCCGTCGCGGTCAATCACGCCCAGGCGGTCGCCGTCCCCGTCAAACGCAAGACCGAGATCGTAGCCGCCCGCGCGCACCTCGTCTGCCAGCACGCGCAGCTGCCGCTTGCCCGGCGCGGGAAGTTCCCCGCCGAAATAAGCATCTTTGTTATAATGAATGGTGTCAACCGTGCAGCGCGCCGTGTTCAGCACAACGGTCAGCGGGTAGGTCCCGGAACCGTGCATCGGGTCGAACAGAATGCGCAGCCCCCGGCGGCGAATGACCGCCAGGTCCAGCCGGGACAGAATGGAATCCAGAAAGTCATTGAACGGCGTGGGGACCTGCTCGGCAAGCCCCTGCGCAACCGCCGCCGCGAACGGGACCGTGGAAATATCGGTCACGCCGTCGATCAGCTGCTCCAGCTGCGCGGTGCATTCCACCGATGCGTCGCGCCCCTCTTCGGTAATCAGCTTGATGCCGTTGTAGGACGCCGGGTTGTGGCTGGCGGTGATCTCAATGCCGTAGTGCAGCCCCCGGTTCATGACCTCAAACATGACCAGCGGCGTCGGCGTGCTTCTGCCGACCCACAGAACGCGCAATCCGTTGGCGCACAGCACCTCGGCAACCCAGCGGCTGGCGGTGTCGGAGAGGAACCGGCGGTCGTAGCCGATGTAAACCGGCTTGTCGGTCTTTCCCTCGGCTTTGGCAAGCCGGCAAATGCCCGCCGCGACCTTTTGAATGTTGCTTTTGATGAAATCGTCCCCAATGACGGCTCTCCAGCCGCCTGTGCCAAAACGAATCATGTGTTTCTCCTGTATTTTTGATTTTATCTAACCGGTTATTTGTTCGGGGGATGAAAAATGGGGGTCCCGCGGGGGTGACGTGGGGTGATTGTTGCGGGATGCATGCCATTTTTGTCCGTCTAAGTTAGTGACTGGATTACATGACCCCTACCGTTCGGAGATCCCGCCTGCTGGCGCCCCTTCGGGGTTCGACTGCGCGGCGTTTTTTCTTTGTCGCGCTCGCCGTCACATCCATTGTGCCGCTCCGCTCAGGATGACACAGAAGGCTATTCGGGGCGTGAGATGTACAATTTACATCCGTCTTAGTTAGTTTATTTCTGTCTTAGTTAGTTTTAGATAAGAGCATATGTCCCCATTATCAGCCACTAACTTAGACGGACAAGAGAAGAAAGAATCACGCGACGATCACCCCACCGTGTCATCCTGAGCGGAGCGGCGCAGACGAGCG
>USMO01000229.1 GCA_900555785.1 uncultured Eubacteriales bacterium
GCGTATTCATGCGAGGTCCCGTCCTGCCGCACCGCGCCGGTTGCCACAACGAGATCGCCGCTTGCAACGTCCAGCGCAATCCCGCCGCAGGTTCCAACGCGAATCAGCACCTCCGCGCCGCAGTCTGCCAGTTCCTCGGCTGCAATGGCTGCGGAGGGACCGCCGATGCCCGTAGAGCAGACCGTCACGGTTTCCCCCTCCAGCATCCCGTTCCAAACGGTAAACTCGCGGTTTCTGCCGATGAAGGTTGGGGCATCCAGCAGCGCCGCAATCTGCTCCACCCGTTCGGGCGCGCCTGGCAGGATGCAGTATTTCCCGACCTTGCCTTTCTCGGTCGGAATGTGAAACGGTTTACGGTCGGGTGTCAGCATGGCAGTTCTCCTTTACTGAAATGTAACGGTACAGGTATAGGTCTTGCTTTCGCCGGGCGCGAGGCGAACCAGGTCCGGCTTCTCATTCAGCTCGCAGACCTTGCCGGAGAGCGGCGGCATCGAGGTCCAGGGCTCCATGCAGAGGAAGGGCGCGCCCGGGGCTTTCCACACGCCGAAATAGCGGAAATCCGGATAGTGCATCGTAATGCGGCGGTCGGTCCCCTTCTTCTCCAGCACCGCAGTGCGGGGCATTTCTTCGAAGAATGCCGAGCCGATTGCGAAAAATTCCTCGGTCGGGTCGAACAGTTCACCGTCACGGAGCGCGAAATCCCGGGTCCCGCCAATCGGGAACCACTCGTTTTCGTCAAAGTTGACCCGCTGGATGGTCCCGTTTGCGCCCACAAAGCGGACCGCATAGTCGGTCAGCTGACCGCCCGCAAAAGGCATGGAGAAGCCGGGATGCAGACCAAGCGCAAACGGCATGGTCTTCCCGCCGCGGTTGGTGACCTTAACCTGCATGGTCAGGGTGCGGTCCTCCAGGGTATAGGTCATGTCAAAACGGTACGGGAACGGGTAGCCCGCCAGCGTTTCCGGGCTATCCTGCTGGGTCAGGGTCAGGCTGGTTTCGGTTTCCCGGGCAACCTCGGTCGGCAGGCGGCGGAAGAAGCCGTGGACCTCCGGGTTGCAGCGCTCGCCGTCCACGGTGCAGTAGCCGTCCCAAAGTCTGCCGCAGAACGGGAACAGTACCGGCGCATGATCCGCCCAGGATGCCTCGTCTCCCCGCCAGATGTATTCGGTCCCGTCCGCACTCTTCACCGACTGCAGCTCCGCGCCCCGGTTCTCAACCGTGACGGTCAGGTTTTCGTTTTTCAATTGATATTTCATTGTTTCTACTCCTTTTAGGTAAGACCCCGGGCTTTGCCCAAACCGTCCTTGGAAAAATGCTTGCCAAGAGAGGTGGCGGGCACAATCCCGGGTGGATTCATTCAAATTATAGCACATTCAGCCGCATAATGCAAGTCAAACAGCGCATAATAACACAAAAAAGAGGTGAAAAAGATGGCGCAAGGCTATTTTCGGCTGCAGGCGGCAATCCTGTCGGCGGGGACCGTAGTCGGCGGAAAGGAGCACGACGGACCGCTTGGGGACCGGTTTGACATTCACGACCCGAAAAACCTGTTCGGACAGAAGACCTGGGAGGGTGCGGAGAGTGAATCGCAGCGCATGTCGCTCCGTCTGGCGCTCTCCAAAGCCGGGCTGCGCGATGCGGATGTGGACGCGCTGTATGCCGGCGATCTGCTCAATCAATGCATCGGTTCGGCGTATGGGCTGCTGTCCTACGACATCCCCTATTTCGGGCTTTACGGCGCTTGCTCCACCAGCGTTGAGGGGCTTTTGCTGGCATCGGTTGCGGTCAGCGGCGGCTTTGCCCGGACTGCCGGGGTGGTGACCTCCTCGCACTATTGCTCCGCAGAGCGGCAGTATCGCACCCCTTTGGAATACGGCGCACAGCGTGCCCCAACCGCACAATGGACCGTCACCGGCGCGGGCGCATATCTGGTCGGCAAGCCGGAGGGACACCCGGACTGTGTGCAGATCACCGGCGGCATGGCAGGCAAGGCGCAGGATTTCGGCATCAACGATGCTGCCAACATGGGCGCAGCGATGGCACCGGCTGCGGTTGACACGCTCCTGCGCTGGCTGGAGGCAACCGGAAAGCGCGTCACGGATTGGGACCGGATTGTCACCGGTGACCTCGGCTTTGAGGGAGGCGAGCTGTTCTGCTCGCTCACCGAGCGGCACGGTGTCACGGTGCGCGACCGCTACGCCGACTGCGGGCAGCTGATCTACGACCGCGAGGCGCAGGACGTTCACGCAGGCGGCAGCGGTTGCGGTTGCTGCGGCAGTGTTTTTTGCGGATATGTGTACAGAGAACTTAAAAGACATAATCTAAGTAAGGTGCTTGTTATGGCGACCGGTGCGTTGATGAATCCTATGATTATAGAACAGGGCGAGAGTATTCCGGCAATCGCTCACGCAGTTGCGATAGAAATTTAGGAGGGAGAATAATGGACTATTTAAAGGCATTTATAGTAGGCGGTCTTATATGTGCGGTTGGTCAGATTTTGATAGATAAAACCAAATTGACTCCGGCAAGAATTTTGGTTACGTTTGTTGTGGTTGGTGTATTTTTACAGCTTATAAAAAT
>USMO01000230.1 GCA_900555785.1 uncultured Eubacteriales bacterium
CCCCGCCCTGCGCCGCCGCCTGACCGACCTGCTCCTGAACCGTCTGGACAAAGCCGGCGCCGCCGCCCTGCTGGTCACCCATCAACAGGAGGACGCCGCCCGCTTCGGCGGGCGGGTGCTGCGGATGTGAACGGCGGGCAAAATTGTTCTTTCCTATTGACAAACCGCCACATTCCGGGTATAATAGAAGTAGTTGAAAGCAAAGGAGGGAACAACCGTGTCCATTACAGCGGCTGAATTGAAGCTGAATCTGCAAAAATATCTTTTGATTGCGGAAACAGAGGATGTTTTCATCACCGAAAACGGCAGGATTATCGCCAAGCTGACCAATCCGTTTCAGGAACGCATTGACAAGGTCAAAGCCCTGATCGGAATCCTCCCGGCAGACATTACCGCAGAAGAAGCCAAGCGGGAAAGGCTGGACAGAATATGAAGGTTCTGCTTGACACCTGTGTGCTCATCGACTCCCTGCAAAACAGGGAGCCGTTTTCGAAATTTTCCAACCAAATTCTGATTGCCGCAGCCGGCTGTCGCTTTGCAGGCTGCATCTCCGCGAAATCCGTTGCGGATATTTACTACCTGATGCACCGCTACACGCACGACGACCGCAAGACCCGGGAAATGCTCTCGGCACTGCTGGACATTTTTGAACTGCTGGACACAACCGCATCAGACTGTAAAAGCGCAATCGTGTCGGAGGTTTCCGACTTTGAGGACGCCATCATGATTGAAACAGCAATCCGGGAACAGGTCGACTGTATTGTCACGCGGAACACCCGGGACTATGCAGGCGCCGCGCTCCCGGTCCTTGAGCCGGATGCCTTTTTGAAAAAGCTGAATTTACCCATGTAAACCGATTCTTTTTCTTGACATTCGCCCGAAACTATGCTACAATAGTAGTATTCCAAGCAAAGAAGGATACCGAAATTGAAGGATAATTCTGAAGAAAAAAGCAGTTCCAAAAGCCCGCTGGGCAAGGGGCGGTGGATTTTTCGCTTCTTCCATCCGGACGGCAACCGGGAAGAGGATGCCGCCGCGGAAGACCAGACCCCAACGCTGCGGCGCTTTTTCCGCTTGCTGCGGCGCAAATTCTGGCGGCTGATTACGCTGAACATGATGATGCTGCCCATGATTGCTCCGATTCTCATCGGCGCATTCGTCTACCTCAGCATGAAGACCACCCCGACCGCGAATAACCCGATTTTTTCGCAACTCTACGGCGCGGGGCTGATTACCTCCTCGACCGACACGACCTTTCTGCTCGACCTGTTCGGCGCGCAGGCACTGATTCCGGCGTTTGACAACACCGCTTCCTATGTCGGCATCGGCATTTGCGCCGCTTTCCTGGTACTGACCTTCGGTTGGCAGAACATCGGCGCGACCTACATTCTGCGCGGCATTGTGCGCGGCGACCCGGTCTTTCCCTTCTCGGATTACATCTATGCCGTCAAGCGCAACTGGAAACAGGGCTTTTTCCTCGGTCTGATCGATGCGGCGGTCCTGTTCTTCCTCGGCTTTGACTTCCTGTTCTTCTATAACCAGACCGGCTCCTTCAAAATGGACGTGATGTATTTCGCCATCTTTGCCATTTCCATTCTCTACTTCGTCATGCGGTTTTACATCTATCAGCTGCAGATCACGTTCAATCTGAGCATCCGTAAAATCCTTAAAAACGCGCTGATTTTCGCGGTGCTCGGCGTCAAGCGAAACCTGATGGCAATTCTGGGCATTGTGGTCCTGACCGCAATCGCAATCGCGTTTATCGCGCTGTTTGCGGCGCTGCTGGGCGGCAACATTGCCATTCCGCTGATTCTCCCCTTCCTCTATTACCTTGCCTTTACTGCCTTTATGGCAGCCTACGCCGCATACCCCATCATCGACCGCTACATGATCGCGCCCTATATCCATCAGGACAGCGACAGCGGCGAGGACGGGGATGCGGACGAAGCATCGGAAACAGACGGTGCGGCAGATTAACCGGCAATCAGCCGGCTGACCGTAACCGGTTCATACCCCTGCGCCAGGAGCTTTGGAAGCACGATTTCCAGAGCTTCCGGCGTTTTGCTGTGCGCGGTGTAGTCATGCATGAGGACGATTGCCCCGGGCCTGACCTCGCGCATGACGTGGTTCACAATCGCGCCGGTCTCTTTGGTCTCCCAATCGCGCGTGTCCACGCTCCAGAGCACCACGGTGTATCCCCTGCAGTCGGCGCAGCTGCGGACCGCCTCGCTGACCACGCCCTCCGGCGGTCGGAACAGCGTCGGTCGGTGCCCCAGCGTTTTCTCCATCACAGCCTCGCATTTCATCAGTTCTTCAGTCAGCGTGCTGCCGTCCATTTTCGTCAGGCGGCTGTGCGAATAGGTGTGGTTGCCGATCTCGTGCCCGCGCCGCAGGACCTCCTTTGCGACCTCAGGGTAATACTCCACGTTGGTCCCGATCATGAAAAAGGTTGCCTTCACGCCATACCGGTCGAGGATGTCCAGAATGCGGTAGGTGTAGGACGGGTGCGGTCCGTCGTCAAAGGTCAGCGCAATTTTGCGGGTCTCCGGGTCGGCAGAATGATGGACC
>USMO01000231.1 GCA_900555785.1 uncultured Eubacteriales bacterium
CGGTGTCGTCCTTGCGTCCCGTTCCGATTCCGCTGCCGAACACCAAGAGGAGCACGCCGCACAGCGCGCCGATGACAATCAGCCAGACCCGCCAGGAGCCGCCCGCTCCGTCCTTTTTGATTCCGAACATGCTAATTCCTCCTATTCGATTGCCGTTACGCAGGTACAGCCGATCAGATCCTGCACGAAGGTTTCAATCTTTTCCGGGTCCTTCCAGACGGAGGAGCCGGACAGGATGACCGTGACCGTTTCCGGCGCTGTTCCGCCCTCTTCCTTCCAGTCGACCGCACATCGGACGGTTCCTTCTGCCAGCCCGAACTGCTCTGTTATCAGTTCGCACAGTGTTTTTGCAAAGTAGGTCCTGGAGGCAGACTCCATCGCTTCCTTCATCTTTTTGCTGTATTCCTCCCTTGCGTCCGATGCGGTGTCCGGAAGGGTGTAATCCCGGATCGCCCGGAAGGCTTTCGGCAGCGGCGCCGACAGCACGCAGAGCAGAAACAGCGCCGAAATCAGACGGACTGTTTTTCGTCCGCGCTCCGGCACCAGCAAATCAACCAGCGCCGCCGCCAGCGCCGCGCCAAACAGGGTCAGCAGATATGCAGTCATGGGTGCTCCTTTCTAAGACCTTGAGCTTTGCCCCAAGGTCTTTCCTACCCAATCGCCGAAGCGCAGTGGGCTAAGAGGGTCAGGGCGAGGATGAAAACGGAGGAGCAGATGCTGACGGCGGCTGCGAGGTAGCCGCAGAGGGAGGCAACCTCATCGAGGAGCTTTTTTTCGGAAGAGCAGCCAACGAGATCGGCAACGGAGGCGCCGATCTGCCAAACCAGGCGGTAAAGCAGAAGCTCAATCAGGACCGGAAACAGCGTCAGAAGCAGCAGAAGAACCCCGGAGATTCCAACGGTTCCGCGCAGATAGCCGACCCCGGCGCTCACTGTCCGCAACAGCTCCGAAACGCTGCCGCCAACAACCGGAATCAGATTTCCGGCGGCGAATTTTGCCCCGCGCATGGCAAGCGTGTCGGCGCGCGCCCCAAGCGTTGTCTGCGCCCCGAGCATCGCAAGCAAAAGCGTCATCAGGAACGCAAGCAGCGTCGTGTACTGCTTCTTGACCGTTGAAGCAAGCGTCCCGAGCCGCAACCCGGGGTCCACCGCCTCCATCGCGGCAAACGCCAGACAAATGCCGGTGAAGGGGACAATCGTTTTTCCGACCAATTCCTCGGTCAGGGAAAGATAGACCGTCATCCCTGCAGCGCTGGAGGCGGCAGCGGTCACATTTCCGCCCATCGCATAGAGTGTTGCAAGCAGCGGAATGGCGGCAGAGGTCATCTTTCCAAGCGTTTCGAAATACCCGACCGCAACCCGGATCGTCGTGTACCCGCCGGACAGCAGCGCTGCGAGAATGGCAAGAGACGAGCAGAAGGAAAAGGCACGTCCGACCGAGCCGTTTCCAACGGAATCGCGCAGCGCCGAGGCAACCGCGGAGAGCAGCAGAAGCCCCACAATCTGCGCCAGCAGCCGCAGGCAATCCCCGACGTGCAGCCCAACGCTTTGCAGGACCGCACCCGCAAGATAGGAAAAGTCGCTCAGCTGCCCGGCAGCCTCGGTTGCGTCCCGACTGTCGGAGGAAAAGAGCGATTCCGGCAGGCGGTCGCGGATGTCCCCGGGCACGGCATCCAGAAAATCGCGGTATTCGTCCGGCATCCGGTCGCCGACCGTTTCGGTGCAGTCTTCCTCGGCAGACACCGCAAAGGGGAGGAGCAGAAATAGCATCAGGACGCAAGCGAGAGCAATTCGCGCGCGGTGGAAAGAATTTCGCTGATGAGGGGGAGCGCCAGCAGCAGAAGCTCGACCTTTCCGGCAAGCTCCACGCCGTTCGCCACGCCGCTCTCGCCGCTTTCCCGGCAGAGCTCCGCGCAGCATTGCGTCAGGACCGTGATGCCGAGCGCCTTGAGCAGGAACTCCGCATAGCCGGAAACACCGGCGTTCTCTGTCAGTGTCCGGATGTAGGCAACCAGCGGCGCCGACATACCGATGACGGCAGCCGCAAACACAATGGCGAACGCCAGCCGCAACAGCGGCAGAAATTCGTTCTTCCACTGCCGCACCAGAACCGCCAGCGTTACGCCCGCTACGGCAAACAGGCAGATCTGAACCGTACTCATGCGCCGTCATACTCCGAACACCGACCGAACCAGGTCGAACAGCTCCCGAATCTGGCTGACCAGCAGCATCAGCACCACAATCATACCCGCAATGGTGACGAACATCGCCTGCTCGTCGCGTCCGGTCTTGCTGAGAATCTGCGAGGCAATCGCCGCAAGAATCCCAACGCCGGCAACCTTGATGATCAACGAAATATCCATGCTTTTCGGATTCCTTTCTACCATAACAGAATTGCAGCCCCCTGAAGTTCTCCCTCAAAACTCGCAACCCAATAATCAATATGTTTCACTCTTGATAAACCCTCCAGCATACCTTGACTGAGAAGCCCGATATGCTGGCGTTCCAAGGTTGACTGTATCAAAGCTTCAC
>USMO01000232.1 GCA_900555785.1 uncultured Eubacteriales bacterium
GTGGGAAGAAAACTGCAAGCAGTTTAGCGCCGCAGGCGACGGATGAGGGCGGGCGGTCAGTAAGTAACCTCATGCAGAAGAGGGGAATTAGTTGGAAGATAACAGCCGTGAAGGTTCTGCAACCATCGCCGTAAGGTGGCAGCCCACCCACACATCCCATCAGATATGCTTCGACTTCCCCGGCACCAGGAGGGGGACTTTTTTCGGGACCACCGTCACTTCAATGCTGCCGGTGATGCCGCGCTCGCCGTCGAAGTTCCAGACCACATCGTCCGGCACTTCAAAGCGGACCGTGTCACCGGGGAAGTGCTCGATGTTCTTCTGACGAAACCGGTAACCGAACAGGAACAGCTTTGCAACGGTAAACAGCGCGCGCAGGCGGTTGGGCAGTGTCGGGTCCTTCACCTGACGGATCACGACCCCTTCCAGCTTGCCGTCCTTCATCGAACCGCCGGGGTTCATCCGCAATCCGGCAACGCACCTGCCGTTCATCGCCATGGCAAAGACGCATTCGCCGGAGGTCTCCGCATGGGCGGTCTTTGCGCGGACCGGAAAGACCCGGAACAGCAGATTTTTCCGCACGCCCTCCAGCCCGTAGGCAACCGCGCCAAGGCTGCGCTTGGTCTTTTGCGGCGTGGTGTAGGACGCGCTGGTGAAGGCACCAGCCGAGACCGAATACATGGCGTAATGCGTGCCGTTGACCAGCATGCAATCGAGCAGCTCCTGCCGTCCGTCCAGAATCACCTTCAGCGCTCTGCGCAGGCTATTTCGGGAGATTCCAAGGCTGTGCGCAACGTCGTTGACCGTGCCGCCCGGAAGATACCCGAGGAGCGGGGGATGCTCCATCCCGCCGATTCCCTGCAGAATTTCGTTGAAGGTGCCGTCACCGCCGGAAAAGATCACGCAGTCGTAGTCGTTGGCAATCTCGCGAACCTTGTGGGTGAAGTCACCGGGACCGCGCGAAGCGTAGACATCGACCGCATCGTATTTGCGGCGCAGACGCTTGATGATATAGGGGAGCTTTTTTGCAATTTTTCCCCGTCCGCCGTGGGGGTTGTAAAGAAAAATGCATTTCATGTTTCCATTATATCATAATCTGTATGGAATTGCAAGAGGAAATGCCGCAGAAAAACCGAAAAGGCAAAAAAACACTTGACAAATCGGGCGCGAAAATGGTATAATAAACGGGAAACGTGGCGCTTTTTGATACGCGCCCAGCACCACATGCCCCCGGACTTTTGGTCTGCGGAAACGGAACCGGGCAGCAAACAGATCGAGGTACTCTGCAATGATTGAAGTCGGACAACAGCCAAATGCCATCCGCCTGACCGAGCTGGACGGTCAGCGGTATTTCCTTTCCCTGATGGAGGAGGGCGTGCGCACGGGACAGCTGAAACCAGCTGACCGGGAAAGCCTGCTGACGGGCTGCCGGTCCATCCTGATCCGCAAGACCGGCACACCGCCGCACGGCAGGGCCGATTTGCAGTCGGATACCGCGCAGGCGCTGCTGGATTCCATCTTTTACACTGTTGGGGTGGAACTGAAAATCTACCGGACGGCAGAGGATGCCATTCGTGCGCTGGAGACCCGCCCGATTGAGGACCTGTACATCGCGGGACAGCTGAAGATTCGCGAAAAATACCGCGCGGCGCACCTGCTTCAGCGGCATATCAAAAAGGCGCTCTTCCCAACCGAGAACCGCTGCTACGGCGAAACGCTGAAAAAGAAACTGGACGGCTTTTTTCATGTTTACCGTCCGGCGTCCTTTGCGCAGCTGATTCATGTCAGCGTGGATTACCCGGCGCTGCTGCCCGTAGAAGGGCTGACCGGGGTGGAGTTTATCGAGACCTATCTGCGGCGAATTGCGCTGGAGAACCGGTTCTGCAATTATTTTGACCCGGCAGCGGTTGATGCATTGCTGGAGCGCATCGACCCGGATTACCGTGATGGGGTGATGAACATCTGCCGCCCGGTGCTCTACACGGCGCTTGGTTGCGTGCTGACCGAACGCCCGTATGCCGCGCTGGATGGTACCCCCGCGCAGGTGGAGGACTACTTAGAGCAGGCGGGACCGGAGCGGCGGCAGGAGCTGCTGTCCGATGCCCTGGACCGGCTGACGCAGCAACTGGACCTGCATCCCGACATCCGCGCATATCTGAGGCAGGGGATTTGCCTGCTTTGATGGTAGGGCAGGATCGGCAATATAGAAGGCTCCCTGGGAAGGGGGCTTTTTGCTTTTTTGGAGGGAGGGGGGGAATACAGTCGCTTGCGAGATTTATGCCGCTTTTATCCGTCTTTGATCGTGATAATTTGCTTGTCTCTGTCCTTCGAAGGTTCCCCCGCCGAGCGAAGCGAGGGCGGGAACCTCGAGGTTCCGCTTTAAATCCCGCGTAGAGCCCTCTTCCGAGCGGGCTCGGAGAGCCCGAAACTTCACTGCACAGGACAACCGGATTTGCAGCACGTAAAAAACTTTACGTCCTACTAATCCGGTTGCCCTGTGCGGTGAAGTTCTTGGAG
>USMO01000233.1 GCA_900555785.1 uncultured Eubacteriales bacterium
AAAACCCGCACACGCCGGTCTTCTCCAGCCTGCACGCCGCCTACCTTTGCGACCGCAGCGCGCTGACCGAACC
The DNA here is from genome assembly GCA_900555785.1 of uncultured Eubacteriales bacterium. Lineage (GTDB taxonomy): Bacteria > Bacillota > Clostridia > Oscillospirales > CAG-272 > UMGS1865. Next base: position 74 of record USMO01000233.1, read on the forward strand.
GTTCGGCACCCGCATCATCGACGCGCCGTGGTTCTCTTCCCGCTCCGGCGGCAGACTGCCCGTGAAGGAGTATTCCCGGGAAGCGGAATTCGCGCCGAAAGGAAAGGTGCTGCTGCAGACGATGGTCTTCCAGACGCGCCAGGAATGCGCCGATTGGATTGCGCTGTCGGTCAACCGGGCTGCCTACCGCCGCCGCAAGGAGGAGGTCAGCGCGCGGATGGGTGCCGCGATTCTGGACGCGATGCCCGCGCTCGCCAAGGGCTTTGAGATGGTCGACTGCTGGACACCGGCGACCTATCACCGCTATTTCGGCGCGCATTGCGGGGCGTATCTTTCCAACGCTTTTACGCCGTCTGCCTCGCTCCGGACCGTTCCGGCGCAGATTCCGGCAGTCCGGAACTGTTTTCTGGCGACCCAATGGCTGCACTCCCCCGGCGGTCTCCCCATCGCCGCCGATTGCGGACGGAACGCAGCACAGATTGCTGCCCGAAAGGCATTCGGCAGGGCGAAACGGATGCGGGCTTTGCCGGAGCCGGTTTGAGGGGAGGAGCGCCAGCAGGCGGGATCTCCGATGAATAGAGACAAGTCAGTCAATCACTCTCTAAGACGGACAAAAAGTATAATCCATCCCCTCAAAAACACCCCATACACCCAAAAAGCCTGCGGCTTGAAGCCGCAGGCTTTTTGGGGCAGTTGCAAAACCGTTCAGAGCAAAAACGCGAACAGGAAAACGCCGAGCAGGAGGATGCCGATGACAGGCAGGCAGCAGCCGCAGCCCCAGGGGAAACAGCCCCCGTAGTAGGGTCTTCTGGGCGGTCTGCCGTAAGGCGGGCGCGGTCCCCAGCCCATCCCGGGGCCACCGAAATGCCTGCCGGGTCCTCCCGGTCCGCGACCGAACGGTCCACCGGGTCCTCTTCCTCCGAAACCGCCTCCGCGCGGTCCGCCTCCAAATCCTCCGCCTCTCGGTCCACCTCCGGGTCCGGGCATATCCATTTCTCCTTTTTCATGGGCTTTCCCCTGCTCTTTTTCTTATGATATGATTATATCGCACAATCACTTGATTATCAATGGATTTGCGGAAAATTTTTTATTTTTTTGAGAACATCGAAACCGGAAAACAGGTACCTTCCGATTATCATAGGCAAACGGAAAAGCGGGTGGCACGGTGTGGCACGTCTCGGCAGGGTATGGCACGCGAAACGGGTGTATGATTGGGGCACACGGAAGAAAGAGAGGTGATGACGACCATATGACCTGCGAAAAGCGGACTGCGTTGGTCGACGCGGTCCGGAAGAAACAGCTGGCGCAGCTGCTGGAACGCTATCTGGCGCAATGCAGACCGCAGCCGGATGCCGACCCGAAGCACCCCGGCGGCGCGTTCCCCAATCTTGCCGGGTTCTGCCGCTCTTTGGGTGGCGGGCTGGAGGAGCTGGACGCACTCCGCGCCTTTGACCCCGCAGCGGCAGATTACCTTTGCGCCGTCTTTGAGGACGAGGCGCTCAACCGCTCCCCCATGCTCTCCCCTACGGTCGTGTCGGCGTATCTCAAGCACCGGCTCGGCTACGGGGAAAAGCCGGAAGCGGTCAGCGGTGCCGAAGCGGGCGAGGTCCGGCTGATCTTCGACCATGACATCTCCGAGGACGGCGCATGAGCAAGCCGACCGATGTGCCGGTGCTTCACATCCGGGGCGTTCCGAATGCCAAGCAAAAGCTCTTTTTCGCCTCCCGTGCCCGTTATACCGCATACGGCGGGGCAAGAGGCGGAGGGAAATCCTGGGCGTTGCGGCGCAAGCTGGTGGCGCTCTGCCTGCGCTATCCCGGCATCCGGTGCCTGCTGGTCCGGCGCTCCTATGCCGAACTGAAGGCAAACCATGTGGACCCGCTTCTGCGCGAGTACGCAGGGCTGATGACATACCGCGAGACCGACAAGCGCCTGGACCTCCCGAACCGGAGCAGCATCCAGTTGGGGTACTGCTCCTCCAACAGGGATGTCCTGCGCTATCAGGGTCAGGAATACGACATTATCGCCATTGACGAGGCAACGCAGCTGAACGAATATCAGTTTTCGATTTTTAAGGCCTGTCTGCGTGGCGTTGGTGCCGTTCCGCGACGGATGTATCTGACCTGCAATCCCGGCGGTGTCGGGCACGCATGGGTCAAGCGGCTGTTTATCGACCGCGCCTTTCGCCCGGACGAGGACCCGGACGATTACCGCTTCATTCCGGCGCAGGTCTACGACAACCCGGTCCTGACTGCGGCAGACCCCGACTATGTCCGTCAGCTGGAATCCCTGCCCGAAAAGCTGCGCAATGCGTGGCTGTTGGGGCGCTGGGATGTGTTTGAGGGACAGTTTTTGCCGGAGTTTCGACCCGAGGTTCACGTGGCGGAGCCCGATGCGGTTCCGGCACGGCTGCGGTACTTCGCCGCACTGGATTAC
>USMO01000234.1 GCA_900555785.1 uncultured Eubacteriales bacterium
GGGCGTGGAATACACCATCGGCATCGATGAGGCGGCGTTCTACGGTCCGAAGCTGGACGTGCAGTATAAGAACGTTTACGGCAAGGAGGACACGCTGGTCACGATTCAGATCGACATGCTGCTTGCCGAGCGGTTCGGCATGTACTACACCGACAAGGACGGCACGCAGAAGCTTCCTTATATTATTCACCGCACCTCGCTTGGCTGCTTTGAGCGCACACTTGCATACCTTATCGAGACCTATGCCGGCGCGTTCCCGATGTGGCTGGCGCCCGAGCAGGTCCGCATTCTGCCCATCGGCGATGAGCACATCGACTACGCAAAGAAGCTGGCGGCGAAGTACGCAGCGGCGGGTCTGCGCGTAACGGTGGACGATTCCTCGAACACCATCGGCTATAAGATTCGCGCAACGCAGATGGAAAAGGTGCCGTATATGCTGGTCATCGGCGCAAAGGAAATGGAGACCGGCAGCGTTGCGGTGCGGAACCGCGCGGGCGAGACGGTGACCAAGACCGTTGACGAATTTTTGTCCGATGCTCTGACGGAAGTCGCGGAAAAGAGAAGATAATGGAAGAACTCATGCGGATTCTGAAAGAGATGCATCCGGAGGTCGATTTCGACACTGCGGATGATCTGATCGGCGACGGTGTGCTTGATTCGCTGGACATCGTAACGCTGATTACCGAAATCAACAGCGCCTATGACGTGAACATTCCCGCAGAGGAGATTCTGCCGGAGAATTTCAGCTCGGCAAAGGCGATTTATGACCTGATTACAAGGCTGGACGAAGCCTGACGGACAGGAGGACGGCAATGCAGTTTGTATCGCTCCGGTTCCTCCTGTTCGCGGCGGCAACGTTGGTGCTCTATTATGCGACCCCGCGCGCGCGGCGCTGGTGGATTCTGCTGGCGGCAAGCTACGGGTTCTATTTCCTGGCGGGACCGGGCTATGTGCCCTTCATCCTCTGGACAACGGCGGTGACCTATCTGACGGCGCGTCTGATGCAGCGCGTGACCGACCGGGAGAACGCCTACCTCGCGGGGGACGGCGCGGCGCTGGACAAGCCGGCGCGAAAGGCTTACCGTGCAAAGGGAAAACAGCGGCGGCGGCACATTCTGGCTGCGGGGCTGGTCCTGGGATTTGGAACGCTTGCCGTGCTCAAGTATACCGGCTTTGTGCTGACGACTTTTGGCAGCACGCGGGTGCCGGATCTGATTCTGCCGCTCGGAATCTCCTTCTACACCTTTCAGTCGATGGGCTATCTGATCGATGTTTACCGCGCAAAGGCGGCAGCCGAGCGGAATTTTGCCAAAACGGCGCTGTTCGTCTCCTTTTTCCCGCAGCTGATTCAGGGACCCATCAGCCGGTTTTCCGACCTGGAGGGTCAGCTGGTCGCGGGGCACGACTTTGACCGCGACAACGTGCTGCGGGGGCTGACGCGCGTGGTGTGGGGGTATTTCAAAAAGGTTGTGGTGGCAGACACGGCGTTGCTGGCGGTCCGGACCCTGACGGGAGCGGATTACAACGGCGCGTATGTTGCGCTGCTGATTCTGCTGTATTCTGCCGAGATTTACGGTGACTTCACCGGCGGGATTGACATCACCATCGGCTTTTCCGAAATGCTGGGCATCCGGCTGAAGGAGAATTTTGACCGCCCGTTTTCGTCGCGTTCGGTCAAGGAATACTGGCGGCGCTGGCACATCACGATGGGGACCTGGTTTACCGACTACATCTTCTACCCGCTGTCGGTCTCGGGACCGATGCAGAAGCTGTCCAAGTGGTCGCGGGCGCATCTCGGGACTGCGCTGGGCAAGCGGCTGCCGGTCTATTTTGCAACGATTGTGACCTGGTTCCTGACGGGGCTATGGCACGGCGCGGGCTGGAATTTCATTGTCTGGGGGCTGCTCAACTGTGCGGCGATTCTGATTTCGCAGGAGCTGCAGCCGCTGTGGGACCGGTTTCACCGTGCGGCACCGAAGATGTGTGCTTCGCGCGGCTGGGGCTGTTTTCAGGCGGTTCGGACCTTCCTGCTGATGGGGCTGTTCCGCAGCCTTGACGTTTACCGCGACGTGCCGCGCACCTTCCGGTTGTGGGGGAGCATGCTCACCGGCGGCAGGTGGGGCGAGCTGTTTGCGGGCGGTTGGCTGAAGCTGGGGCTGGATGTGCGGCAATGGTGCGTTCTCCTCTGCGGGATTCTGGTGCTGTTTGCGGTCAGTCAGGTGACCAAGCATGTTGACCTGCGCGCGGAACTTTCCCGCCGCCCGGTGCTGCTGTCGCTGGTGCTGACGCTGGCAGTTCTCGTAATCCTGATCTTTGGCTCCTACGGCATCGGCTACAACGCCGGAGATTTTATCTACGGTCAGTTTTGAGGGCGATTTTGGGAAGGGAAGACCTTGGGGCTCTGCCCCAAACCCTGCCTAACCCTTTCTTGAAAGAAAGGGTTAGGGACCCAAAGAACTTTCCTGAGA
>USMO01000235.1 GCA_900555785.1 uncultured Eubacteriales bacterium
AGCCAAGCGGAGCCGGTCAGGGCGGTCAGGCCGGGCAGATGGGACAGGAAAACGGGCAAACGCCCCCGGATCTGCCGAGCGGCGGTTTTGACGGCGGGCAGCCCGGCAGCATGGGCACATCGGGCGGCAGCCTTGGTGCGCATCTGGCATTTGCCTCGGCTTGGGTGTTCGTCTTTGCGTTCTGTCTTGCCTGGGCGATCATGAGCCGGTGCAACCGGGAAGGGAGGAAAGCGGAATGGAAGCCGGAGCCTGCTTCAAGCGGTACGAACTGAAATATCTGTTGGACGCGGACCAATACGCAGCGGTGCGCGAGGCAATGGAAGGGCGGTGCATTCCGGATGCCTACGGCAGGAGCCGCATCTGCAACCTGTATTTCGACACGCCGGACTATCGCATCATCCGGCGGTCGATCGAAAAGCCAATCTATAAGGAAAAGCTGCGCCTGCGAAGTTACGGACCGGTCAGCGGGGACGGAAAGCTCTTTGCGGAGCTGAAGAAAAAGTACGAATCGGTTGTTTACAAGCGCCGGGTGACGATGACCCGGGACGGGGCAAGGGCATTCTTCAGGGACCCGCAGCCAACCGGGCAGATCGAGCGGGAGATTGCATATTTTCTCACGGTCTACCCCGATGCAGCGCCGGCCGTCTGGCTGGCGTATGCGCGGGAGGCGTTCTTCGGAGCGGATGACCCGGATTTCCGGATGACCTTTGACACCGATGTGCTGGCGCGCTGGGAGGACCTGACGCTCACCGGCGGCATCTACGGCTCCCCGGTCCTGCCGCAGGGCAAGACCCTGATGGAGGTCAAAGTGGCTGGCGCGCTGCCGCTCTGGCTGGTGGAATGCTTCTCGCAAAACGGCATCCGGCAGACCTCTTTCTCGAAATACGGCACCGCATATCTGCAGAAAACACAGAATCAACTGATGATAGGAGGACAACACTATGCCTGATCTGTTCAACAGCGTTTTTGCGGACGAATCGCAGTCAACTCTTTCGGTGGGGCTGTTCCTGTGCTGCATCCTGGTTGCATTGGTTTGCGGCGGGATTTACCTGGCGGCATTCTCCTTCCGCGAGCGGGGGAGCCGGAGCATGCGCCTGTCGCTGACCCTGCTCCCGGCTGCAGTCTGCGTGGTCATCATGATGGTCAACGGAAATGTCGGCATCGGCGTGGCGGTTGCCGGGGCGTTCTCGCTGGTGCGGTTCCGCTCGGCCCCCGGAAACGCAAAGGAGATTTCGGTTATCTTCATGGCAATGTGCTCGGGGCTGATTGTCGGGGTCGGATACTTCGTATATGCCATCCTGTTCAGCCTCCTGATGGGTGGGCTGCTGATCCTTCTGACCTTCTTCGGCGCAAGGGAGCGGGAACATAGCCGCGAGCGCGTGCTGAAGCTGACGGTCCCCGAGGACCTCGACTACACCGGAGCCTTTGACGGTGTGTTCGGTCTCTATACCGACCGGCAGGAGCTGGCCGCAGCCAAAACTTCCAACATGGGCAGCCTCTATAAGCTGACCTACCGGGTCAGACTGAAGGACGGAATCAACGAAAAACAGTTCATCGATGACCTGCGCGTGCGCAACGGAAACCTTGAAATCATGCTCCTCCGCCCCGAAGAAAACGACCGCGATCTGTAAAAAAGTAACCACTTAAAAATCAACCCTAAAATCCCTTTGGAGCAAGTTCTTGGGGTTCTTAGGGGGCTTCTCCGAAAGAAGCCCCCTAAGCGGGGCTTGGGGCAGTGCCCCAAGGTCTTAACATTTTACATAAAGGAGTATCTTATGAACATTACAAAAGACATTTATGCTGTCGGCGTTTACGACGCCGAGCTGAGCCTGTTTGAGGAGCAGTACCGGGTCAAGGGCATGGCTTACAATTCCTACGTCATTCTGGACGAAAAGATTGCCGTCATGGACACCGTTGACGCACACGTCACGGCGGCATGGCAGGAGAACCTGGACCGCACGCTGGCGGGACGCACACCGGATTACCTGGTGGTCCAGCACATGGAGCCGGACCACTCTGCCAACATCGCAGCATTCCTTGCGCGGTACCCGGGCGCAACCGTTGTCGCATCCGCGCAGGCGTTCGGCATGATGAAGCAGTTCTTTGGAACCGACTACGCAAACCGCAGACTGGTGGTAAAAGAGGGCGACACCCTGCCACTCGGCAAGCATACCCTGCACTTCATCGCAGCGCCGATGGTCCATTGGCCCGAGGTCATCGTCAGCTATGACGACTGCGACAAGGTCCTGTTCTCGGCAGACGGCTTCGGCAAATTCGGAGCCTCTGACACAACCGACGGCTGGGCAGACGAGGCGCGGCGGTACTATATCGGCATCGTCGGCAAATACGGCGCACAGGTGCAGGCGCTCCTGAAAAAAGCAGCAGCGCTGGACATCCGCACCATCTGCCCGCTGCACGGTCCGGTGCTGAAGGAGGATCTCGGTCACTACATTGATA
>USMO01000236.1 GCA_900555785.1 uncultured Eubacteriales bacterium
ATGTCCGACAGGCTGCCGGGAAGGGGGTACGCCCTTCTCAGGAAAATTCTTCGAATTCTTAAAACCTTCTTTTAAGAAGGTTTTAAGCGGGGTTTGGGGCAGAGCCCCAAGGTCTTCCCTCTCAAACTCTCACCCAAAAGGAGGATCCATGAAGAAAGCGATTCGGCGCGTGTTGTGCGTGACGATACCGGCGGTAGGGCTGGCGGTGCTGTGGTTTCTCCAAGCGCTGCTGGTGCCGAAATATGCGGATGACGCGAACCGGGAGGGGGGACTCTCCGGGGATTATTATGCGTGGTCCGGCGAGGGGCACGACGTGCTCTTTTTGGGGGACTGCGAAACCTACGAAAGCTATACGCCGGCAACGCTGTTTGAGGAATACGGCATTACGTCGGTGATTCGCGGGACCCCGCAGCAGCTGCTGTGGCACTCCTACTACCTTTTGAAGGATACCCTGCGGTATGAAACGCCGAAGGCGGTTGTCCTGAACGTGTATGCCATGCGTTACGGCGAGCCGCAGAATGAGGCGTATAACCGCCTGATGCTGGACGGCATGAAATGGTCCGGTGACAAGCTGGCTGCCATCCGGGCATCCATGACCGAGGAGGAAACGTTTGCGTCCTACCTGTTCCCGCTGCTGCGCTATCACGGCAGATGGGGAGAGATCGGACCGGACGATTGGAATTACCTCTTTTCGCATAAAACCGTCTCCCATAACGGGTACCTGATGCAGACCGGCATCAACCCGATGACCGAGGTCCAGGAGCCGTTTCAGCTGGCAGACTATACCCTGCCGGAGCGGGCATGGGAATACCTCGAGAAGATTCGGGCGCTGTGCGAAGAGAAAGAAATGGAATTGATCTTGGTCAAAGCACCGACCAATTCCTGGGGTTACTGGTGGTACGATGAATGGGACCGCCAGATTGCCGATTACGCAGCCGGGCACGGGCTGGCGTATTACAATTTCATCCCCAAAGTGGAGGAGATCGGGCTGGATTGGTCGGCGGATACCTATGACGCGGGCGTGCATCTGAACGTCAGCGGAGCGGAGAAGCTGACCGGCTATTTCGGGCGAATCCTCTCCGAGCAGCACGGAATTCCCGACCGGCGAGGGGAGAAACAGACCGCCACGCTCTGGGCGGAAAAGCTGGAGCGATACAAAACCGAAAAAGGAGAAAACCGAACATGAAAAAATGGATAGCAGGGCTTTTGTGCCTCTGCGCGCTGCTGACCCTTTGTGCCTGCGGGTCGGACGGCAACACGAAAAACTGGACGTTTCAGACCGGCAGCGTGACAATTGAGATTGGCGGCAACTGCGCAGACGCGCTCAAAATGCTGGAGAGCACCTGCAAGAACAAGAGCGCGACCGGCTCCTGCTGGAAGGACACCGGCGAGGACGTGGTGTATCAGTTTGACGGTTTCCGCCTCAAGACCTACCGCACCAAGGAGAACGACCCGAACGAAACCCTGCTGGCGGTCGAATTTACGACCGACGGCGTTAAGACCCCGGAGGGCATCACCGTTGGCAGCACGACCGATGCGGTCAAAAAGGCTTACGGAACGCCGACAACCGAGGACAGCAGCACTCTGACCTATGATCGCGGAACCTCCCGCCTGCGCTTTACCCTGCGCGATGGAAAAGTGACCGGCGTCAGCTACTTGGCGCTCTGACAAATACCCCGCCCGGATAACCGTCCTGGCGGGTGTTTCTGTGTTTTGATAATAAGAATAAGACTTGTTTTATATTATGCTTAGCATTAGAAAGGCAATATAATATAATGTGGGTTTCAGAGTAGGATTTTTGTGGCTATTTTATTTTGTCCGTCCGCAATGTTACAGTTGTCCTCGCCCGCCCTCATCCGGCGGGCGAGGGCAAAGTTAACTTTTGCGATGCCGCTTAGTCTTTCCTTTTCAATGCAGGAAGAATCCCGCAAGCCGTTTAACGCCCTGCACGGGGTTCTATTTTCGTGCGGTCCGGAATAGGATGTACCACATTCTATAAAAAGGAGCGACCGAATATGAATCCAGATTACAAAACACGCACTGCGACGCGGAAGACCGTCCGGATGCAGGCACCGCTGGGCGAACGCCAGATGGTGACCGAACTTTCCGAGGACATTGAACTGCCCGACTACCAGCCCGAAATCAAGCGCCTGCTGCGCGTACAGGCGAAGGTGTCGCCCGCCGACAGCTACATCGGCGCGGGCAATGTGGAGTGCTCCGGAACGGTCGATTACAGCATTCTGTATTCCGGTCCGGACGGAACGCTTTGGTGCGCAACGCCGGCCGGGGCGTACCGGTTTGCGTTCCCCGTGGAACTGCCGGCCGATTTTGACGCGGGCGAGGGGCTGATCTGCGACGTGCAGAGCCAGCCGGAAAACGTCTCCGGGCGGGTGACCGCACCCCGGCGGCTGACGCTGCGCTGC
>USMO01000237.1 GCA_900555785.1 uncultured Eubacteriales bacterium
GGATATTTGAGAAGGGCTGACCTTAGTACGAGAGGACCGGGTCGGACGCACCTCCGGTGCACCAGTTGTTCTGCCAAGAGCATAGCTGGGTAGCCGCGTGCGGTTTTGATAAACGCTGAAGGCATCTAAGCGTGAAACATACTTCAAGATCAGATATCCTCCTGACTTGATCAGGTAAGGTCACTTGCAGACTACAAGTTTGATAGGTCGGAGGTGTAAGTGCAGTAATGCATTCAGCTGACCGATACTAATAGACCGAGTGCTTGAACCTCCAATGGTTCATTTGATTAGTTTCGAGTTTCGCTTAACTCAATTCTTCCTTTATTCGATTTTCTATGGGCAGACGAAAAAGAACCGCATTTTGTATGCGGTTCTTTTTTTTGCTTAAAGCAACACCGCGCAATTTGCGAGTGCGCCAATCGCGAATTGCGCGGTGTTGCCTTAAATGCAAAGCACGAGAAAGGATCGTATGACCACAATCCGAAAAAATTGCCCTGTGCGGTGAAGTCCTTGGAAGTTTTAGGGGACTTCTCCGAAAGAAGTCCCCTAAGCGGGTTCGGGGTAGAGCCCGAGGTCTTCACACCCCTACGTCCTTCAAAAAATTCTCGGCGTTGGAGGAGAGGACCTGGGTGACGAGGGGGGCGCCGCCGATGTCGTAAACGGTGTCCAGAAGCGCTTTCATCTGCTCGTAGAGGAAGAAGGTATAGCCCTCCTTTTCCTCCTCGGTGTCGGAGAGTTTGGCACTCCAGGGGAATGCCTCGCGCACGTGATTGTGGTAGGTCCCGTTTTCCCAGGTCCGCTTGCCGTGCCAGAGAAGCAGCGGCATGTCGCTGCCGTAGAAGATACGGTCTTGGGGCAGATGCTCCAGCATGAAGCGATGCATCGCGGGGTTCACAACGGCGGCGCAGTCAAACCAGAAGCCCTTCATGTCGCTGCCCATCTCGCGCCAGGCTGCCTCGATAACCTCGGTGTTGTAGCTTCTGCCGTAGTGCGCTATGATGATGCGGACGTTCGGGAACTTCTGGCGCAGCTCCAGCAGCTCGCGAATGTTGTCGGGAGACGCAATGCGCCCAGCGCGCGGAAGATGAATCGTCACCGCCCGCCCGTGCCGGTCCAGTGACTGCATGAATGCGTCCGGCAGAAAATCCGGAATGCGGATCTCGGCACCTTTTTCGCCCGAAACCAGATCGGGGTATGGCTTGTAGCCGATGAACCCGCCGCGCAGCAGCATCTCCTCGCAGGCAGCCGGGTCCATGTCAGGGGAGATTGCCATTTCAGCCGTGCGGAAGGTCAGATGCGCCCCAACCTTGCCGCCGGAGAGCAGATGCTCCAGGTGCAGATTGGCGCTTGCCAGGTCCACCCCGCGAATCGGCATCGGGAAAGCGTTGACGGATACCTCGCGGTCACCCCAAAGCGTCTGCATATAGGCGGCGAGATCCTGCTCGTCCATACGGAACCCGCACTGCATCGCCCAGTCCTTGTCAATCTGCTCCTGTTTGACGTTTACCGTGTCCGAGGGACGGGTGACGTGCAGGTGCATATCGAACAGCCGCGCGGGCAGACGCGGGTTGATGTATTCTTCGTAAAAAGCAAGATCGCGGTCGGTTTTTCTGAAGTAGGGTAACATGATTTTTTTCCTTTCCAAATTCTTTTTTTGTGCAAAACCACTTGACAAACTGCGCGTTTTCTGTTATGATATTGTCTGTAAGAGAATCTCGTTTCCCGTCCGGTAGCTTTCCTCAATCGCGCAGGCGATGCGCACATGGTCGGAGAGACCGGTCAGCGCAGCGCGGTGCGTGCCGTTCAGCTGCGCACGAAAAACGGAAAATTCCTTTGCGTAAAGCGCCGGAATGTTTTTCACGCTTCCAAAGAGCGTGCCGGTCCGGAAGGAGACCGATGCCGTGTAGGTGTCGCATCCGAAGAAGAGCGAGGCACAGAAGCTGTCGTAGCAAAGCGTTGCCGCAACATGGTCGCCCTGCCGGATGGCGCGGACCGATTTTACATCGCCGCCCAGCACCGTCAGGCACATCTGCACCAGATGCGGCGCGTAGAACAGGAACCCGCCATAGGGGCTGTCCAGTTCGACCGGCGCCGAGAACGAAGCGCCGATGACTTCGGTACGGGCAGCGTTCACTTTGTCCCGCAGCCGCAGCAGCGACGGCGCATACTGCAGGCAGGAGCCGCCGGAAAGCAGCGCACCGTTCTCGTGTGCCGCGCATTCCAGTTCGGCAGTTTCCGCTACGGTGCCGCAAAGGGGCTTATCCACAAACAGCACGGTTCCCGGGGTCAGGTAGGGGCGCGCGAGTGCGAGATGCGCAGCGCCGTTCCGCGCGGTGACCATCACGCCGTCCACCTGTCCGGCAAATGCGGCGGGGGCGG
>USMO01000238.1 GCA_900555785.1 uncultured Eubacteriales bacterium
GCGCACCGCCCGGATAGCGTCCTGCCGCTCGGCATCATCGTGCGGCGGCAGCGACCTTTTCGTCTTATCTGTCATACGTTTTCCTTACATCTGTGAAAATGTGCCGTTATGTACGGCAACCCAAGTTTTATTATACCACATTCCTCGCCATGCGTCAAGGGCAAGTGTGGAAAAATCACGACGGCGGTTGTCACTTCTTTGCGTCCTGCCTTCTCACTGCAGGCTGACAGCCGGCATACGCAACACGCAGAAAGCCCGGAGCCGGGTGCGGACGCCGGTTCGGGGCAACAGTATATTGAGGCGGTTTCAAAAGAACAGCCGGCATCACACGGCATCCGTGTTCTGATTGAATTCCGAAAGCGTCAGCCCCGGATTCTTGTCCAATGCCCAGTCGATTTCGTACTGCCCAACGAAAATCAGGAGGTTACGGCCGCGCACATCCTGAACCCAACGGGTGGTCTGCATCAACTTCAGCTCCGCGGGGTTGAGGTCGGCGTTGTCGATGTAGCGAATGAGCTGATGCGGCAGGTCGCGCTTGTTGTAGCGCACTCCGTACTCGGACTCCATGCGGAACTGCAGTACGTCAAATTGCAGGACACCCACGACCCCGACCACGACACGCTCCATACCGGTACCCGGCTCGAAGAATATCTGGATGGCGCCTTCCTGCGCGATCTCGGTCACGCCCTTGGCGAACTGCTTCCGCTTCATGGAATCAATCTGCTCAACCACAGCGAAATGCTCCGGGGCAAAGGTCGGGATGCCGGCGTAGCGCAGTTTTTCGCCCTTCTCGCACACCGTATCGCCAATGGAAAAGATCCCGGGGTCAAACACTCCGATGATATCCCCGGCGTAGGCGGTGTCCACGATCTCCCGCTCCTGTGCCATCATCTGCTGGGGCTGTGAAAGCTTGACCGGGCGATCTGCCTGCACGTGCCAGTACTCGCGCCCGCGCTCAAACTGCCCGGAGCAAATACGCAGGAAGGCAATCCGGTCGCGGTGCGCCTTGTTCATGTTCGCCTGAATCTTGAACACGAAGGCGGAAAACCGCTCGTCAAACGGCGAAATGATTTCGTCCCCGCTGATGTGCTCCAGCGGCGGCGTGGTCATCTCCAGAAAGCGCTGCAGGAATGCCTCCACGCCGAAATTGTTGAGTGCAGAGCCGAAAAACACCGGGCTGAGCCGCCCCGTCCGTACCTTTTGCAGGTCGAAATCAAAGGACGCACCATCCAGCAGTTCTATCTGACTGACCAGCTCCTCGCGGGCATAGGAACCGATGAGGGAATCCATTTTTTCGGTGTCGGAAATGTCACACTCCACGCCCTCTATGCGGCGGCGGCCGGCGTGAAATTCATCAAAAGCAAGAATGCTCTGCCGGTCACGCTCATACACACCCTTGAAGCCCGCGCCGCACCCGATAGGCCAGTTGACGGCATAGGTGCCGATGCCGAACTCCTTCTCCAACTCGTCCACAAGGTCAAAGGGATCCCGCGCCTCACGGTCCATCTTGTTTATAAACGTGAAAATGGGAATATGCCGCATGGCGCACACCTTGAACAGCTTGCGCGTCTGGGGCTCGATGCCTTTTGCACCGTCGATGACCATGACCGCGCTGTCTGCCGCCATCAGCGTCCGGTAGGTGTCCTCGGAAAAGTCCTGGTGTCCGGGCGTGTCCAGAATGTTGATGCAGTATCCGCCGTACTCAAACTGCAGTACGGAGGAAGTGACCGAGATACCTCTTTTTTTCTCGATCTCCATCCAGTCCGAGGTTGCGTGGCGGTCGCTGGACTTGCCCTTGACAGCGCCGGCGGACTGGATCGCGCCTCCGTACAGCAGGAATTTCTCGGTCAATGTAGTCTTGCCCGCGTCCGGGTGGGAAATGATGGCGAAAGTGTGGCGTCTCTGAATCTCCTGCTTTATGTCTGCCATGGGGGCGAATATCCTTTCTTGGTACCAGTTTTTATCTTTGCGTCGGTCTGCGCAAGCCTGTATATTATATCCGAAATTGCCCGTGCTGTCAATGGTCGTGCCACCGAAAAATCGCGTGCCGGAATAGTTTTTTGTGACAGTTCAGCCAGCAGTCCGGTTGCCTTTGGGAATCTGACTGCCGTCGCATTCTTATTTCGCCACCACATTCTCCTTGCCCAGTATCCGCTCCAGACGGGACAGATCTGCGAAGTCTTGACCAGCAAAGACCCCAACAAGGGACCCAATCGTGCATGGCTGGGTATTGTCAAGACCAACGAGGCAAAGTCCAAGATTCGTTCCTGGTTCAAGAAAGAGTGCCGAGAAGAGAACATTGCTACCGGCAAGGCGAATCTGGAGCAGGAGTTCA
>USMO01000239.1 GCA_900555785.1 uncultured Eubacteriales bacterium
TGGTGCTGGCTGCGCGGGCGCGCGGCATTCCGGCATCGGGCGGGCTTCTGATGCTGGCGGCACAGGCGGTCCGCGCATCGGAGTATTTCACCGGCAGCCGCTATCCGGAGGGCACAGCAGAGCGCATTTGTGCCGTGCTGACCGAGCGGAAGGAGAACATCGTGCTCTCCGGCATGCCGGGGTGCGGAAAAAGCACGGTCGGGGAGCTGCTGGCAGAGCGTTCCGGCAGACGGTTCGTTGACCTTGACGAAGCACTTGCCGGGCATCTCGGCATGTCGCCCGCTGCGTTCATCCGACAGGCAGGGGAGGCGGCATTCCGGGATGCCGAGAGCGCGGTTCTGCGCGAGGTACTGGTTGGGCTTTCCGGCGCGGTCCTGGCACTGGGCGGCGGCACGGTTTTGCGCGCGGAAAATGTCGAAGCCATCCGACAGAACGGAAAGCTCTATTTCCTCGACCGTCCGGTGTCCGAGTTGGTTCCGACTGCCGACCGTCCGCTTTCGGCGACCCGCGCGGAATTGGAACGGCGCTACGCAGAGCGCATCGGCTGCTACCGTTTGACGGCAGATGTGCGCATCCCGGCTTTCGGAACCCCGGAGGACGCGGTAGAACAGATCGAACGGGATCGGAGGCTGTCATGAAGCTGTATGTTTTGAACGGACCGAATCTGAATCTGCTTGGCGTGCGCGAGCCGGACCAATACGGCTCCGAGACTTTTGCGCACCTGACCGACCGCATTGCGGCGCACTGTGCGGCGCGCGGCATTTCGGTGGTGCAGAAGCAATCCAACCACGAAGGCGATCTGGTGGATTGGATTCAGGAGGCATATTTTGCGCACGCGGACGGGCTGGTGATCAACCCCGGTGCCTACACGCACACCAGCATTGCGCTGCTGGATGCGCTGAAGGCGACCCGGCTGCGCACGGTGGAGGTCCACATTTCGCGGGTTGAGGAGCGCGAGGCGTTCCGGCAGGTCAGCTATCTGCGCGCGGCATGCGAGAAGACGATCACCGGGCACGGGACGGACGGGTATCTGGAAGCCATCGACTATCTGGCGGGGGAACCGGTATGACGGTCCGGATTTTTCCCGGGCGCGCCTGCGGCAGCGTATCGGTCCCGCCCTCCAAGAGCCTGGCGCACCGGATGCTGATTGCCGCAGGTTTGGCAGACGGGGTAAGCCGGATTCGGAATGTGGGGGACTGCGAGGACGTGCGCGCGACGCTGGACTGCCTGTCCGGTCTTGGCGCGGATTGCCGGTCGGAAGGATCGGCTGTGGTGGTGCGCGGCGGGTTGCTGCGGCAGCAGCCGGAGCATGCGCTCCCTTGCCGGGAAAGCGGCAGCACGCTGCGGTTTCTGATTCCGGTTGCGCTGACCGCGCCGTTTCCGGTTCTGTTCACCGGTTCCGGCAGGCTCCCGGAACGCCCGCAGACGGTCTATCGCGATCTCTGCGCAAAGCAGGGGCTGTCTTTTACGCAGACCGGGTCCGTGCTTGCGGTGCAGGGGTGCCTTCGTCCCGGCACCTTCCGGATTCCGGGCGGCATCAGCAGCCAGTTTATCACGGGTTTGCTGTTTGCGCTGCCGCTCTTGGAGAGGGACAGCCGGATCTGTCTTTTGCCGCCGCTGGAGAGCCGGTCGTATCTGAATCTGACGTTGGATGTGCTGGCGCGGTTCGGGGTTCGGGCTGAGTGGCTGGACGGAGAGACGTTGGCGGTTCCCGGACGGCAGCGTTTTGTCCCGGCAGACTGCACGGTTGAGGGCGACTGGTCCGGCGGCGCGTTCTGGGCGGCTCTCGGGCGGCTGGGGGACAATGCGGTCTCCGTTTCGAATCTGGACCCCGGCTCGGCGCAGGGGGACCGGGTTTGCCTGCGGTATCTGGATGCTTTGCGGCGCGGACCTGCTGTCTGCTCTCTTGCCGACTGTCCCGATCTCGGACCGATTCTCTTTGCTTATGCCGGTATGATGCACGGCGGAACGTTTCCGGATGCTTCCCGGTTACGCCTCAAGGAGAGTGACCGGATTGCCGCGATGCAGGCAGAGCTTGCGAAGTGCGGGATTTCGGTTTCGGTTCATGGAAATGCGGTTATGGTAACGCCCGGCGAGCTGCATGCGCCTTCCGTCCCGTTTGACGGGCACAACGATCACCGCGTTGTCATGGCGCTATCGATTCTTGCGACCCGTGTCGGCGGCGCAATCCTCGGTGCCGGTGCCGTCCGCAAAAGCTACCCCGCTTTCTTTTCATCCCTCGCCGCTCTTGGTATACGAGTGGAACTTGGGGCTCTGCCCCAAGACCCCGCTTAGAACCTTCTTGAAAGAAGGTTCTAAGAACTCCAAGAACTT
>USMO01000240.1 GCA_900555785.1 uncultured Eubacteriales bacterium
CTTCTCACCGAAAGAAGCCCCTAAGCGGGGTTCGGGGCGGCGCCCCGAGGTCTTCTTCTCCCTCTGTTACACCCCGCCGTAGAAATGGAGGACGAGGGGGAGTGCGATTTGCCAGGCGGCGCCGAGGAAGGCGACAACGCGGAAGTACCAATGCTTGGTCTTGTGACGGAAGATTGCCATGCCGAGAATCGCTCCGGCTGCGCCGCCGAAAAAGGCGAACCCGAGCAGGACCGATTCCTTGATGCGCCATTTGCGGTGGCGCGCCTTCCACTTGTCAATGCCGTAGAGGAAAAAGGTAATGATGCTGATCACGGCATAGGCAATCAGACAATAGGTAATTGGGCTCATGAGGATGCTCCTTTGGATGTGATGCCGCAATTATACCACATTTTCGCCGATTTGTCAATCCTATTTTGTGCCACCTGTTGACAAAAGGGCAAAAATGTGGTATACTGTAAGTGGATAAACCAACGATCAGGGGGGATTTCTGTGAATCAGATCATTACCATTGGCAGAGAGTTCGGCAGCGGCGGGCGGGAGTTCGGCAAGCGACTGGCAGAGGAGCTGGGCATTGCCTACTACGACCGCGAGATCATGGAAGAGATTTCGAAGCGCACGCAGCTGGCAGAAAGCTATATCCACCACATCGTCGAGGGTGCCCCCGGCGTCTACTACCCGATCACGGTCGGCAAAACCCTGCACGGGGCAGAGCCGGATTACCTGCTGCGGCAGTATACGTCGGTTTACGCCGAGCAGGCAAACACCATCCGCGACATGGCGGCGAAATCGGATTGCGTCATTGTGGGGCGCTGTGCCGACTATATCCTGCGCGAGCAGAACCCGCTGCGGATTTTCGTCTATGCAGATATGGAATCCAAGCTGCGGCGGTGCCGCGAGAAGTCGCACGAGGACGATGCGCTGACCGACAAGCAGCTGGCGCGCAAGATCCGTCACGTCGACCGCAGCCGGGCGCGCTACTACGAATACTATACCGGCCGCAAATGGGGCGAACGGGTCAACTATGACCTGATGGTCAACACCTCCGCAATGTCCGTCAAGGCGGCGGTGCATTCGCTGGCAGAGATGCTCCGTCGCGAACGGGAAGAGCGAAACTGAAAAGAACCCGCACACCCAGGGGTGTGCGGGTTCTTTTGTTCCGCTTAAGCCTTCTTTGCGTCAGCTTTGATGTCGAGAACCTTTTTGCCATTGTAAAAGCCGCAAACCTTGCAGACGCAATGGTTCTTCACGAACGCATTGCAAGCAGGGTTGGAGCACTTTGTCATGCCCGGCATAGAGAGCTTGCTGTTGTTGGAGCGTCTCTTGTCTCTGCGTGCTTTCGATACCTTTTTCTTCGGTACTGCCATATCTACACCTCCTCTTGCACGGGTTCGTGCATAATTAACTTACTTGTTTTCGGTCTCATCCTTGTCAAGCAGCGTCCCCAAAATCGCCAGCCGGGGGTCCGGCTCGTGCTTGGGGCATCCGCAGTCGCCCATTTTCAGGGATTTCCCGCACTTCGGGCAAAGCCCCGGGCAATCGGGCGAGCAGAGGAACCGCGTTGGAAAACAGAGAAAAATCTCCTCCCGCATCAGCGCGTCCAGGTCGAGCGTGCCGTCTTCGACAACGGCGTACTCGTCCACGTTTTCCTCCAGCTGCTTTTCGCTCAGCGTGTCCTTGGCTGCAACGGTGCGTTCCAGTGCAACGGTAAAGCTGCCCTCAACAGGGTCCAGGCACCGGGCGCAGGCTGCGCGGTAACCGACCTGTGCCGACAGGGTCAGATGCATGTAGCCCGCCTGGTCGGTCACCTCGCCCGTTACATGGGCAGGACCGTTCATTTCGGGCAGATCATCCGGCACCTCGGGGAGTAAATAATCGATGGAGATCCGGTCAACTTCGCCACGCAGCATCGGACGCATGTCCAGAACCATTGATACCCCTCCTGTTCGGTTGACATAAAATGCGACAATATATATTATACCGTGTTTTTTTTCGTTTGTCAAGGGCTTTTTCTCTTTTTTTCTTGTTTTTGGAGACGGGAAGCGGCAAAATGATTGACAAACCGCAAAAAAACAGGTATAATAGTAGGAAAAGCAGGAGAGGAGGGAGACGGCATGCGGACATCCGGGGTCATTTGCGAATGCAGCCCGCCCCACGCGGGGCATCGGTATCTGTTTGACTGTGCGCATGCGGAATCGGACGCGCTGGTCGCGGTGATGAGCGGTTGCTTCACGCAGCGCGGCGAGGCGGCGGTCCTCTCCCCGCAG
>USMO01000241.1 GCA_900555785.1 uncultured Eubacteriales bacterium
TTTTCTCAAAAAGTTTCTTAAGCGGGGCTTGGGGCAGAGCCCCAAGGTCTTCTCACTCCAGCAAATCCGGGCGGCGGGCGCGGGTCAGGGATTCAGCCTGTTCGGCTCGCCAGCGATTGATGTTGGCATGGTGACCGGAGATCAGAACATCGGGCACCTTCATGCCGTGGTAGTCGTAGGGGCGTGTGTACTGCGGGTACTCCAGCATGCCGGAGGAGATGCTTTCCTTTTCGTAGCATTCGGGGTCCGCTAACACACCGGGGACCAGACGCGCAACACAGTCGGTCAGAATGCAGGCAGGAATTTCCCCACCCGTCAGAACGAAATCGCCGATGGAAATCTCCTCGTCCACAATCTCCTCCACAATGCGGTGGTCAACCCCTTCGTAGTGCCCGCAAAGCAGAATCAGATTGTTGTAATCGCGAGCCAAGCCCTCAGCCGTCTTCTGGTTCAGCACCTGCCCGGCGGGAGAGAGATAGACCACATGACGGCGAAGCGCCTCCAGCCCCTCCGCGTCCTGCTGACGCAGAATGTTCTGATAGCAGCGCCAGATCGGCGGCGCCATCATCAGCATCCCCTTGCCGCCGCCATACGGCGTGTCGTCCACCCGGTTGTGCTTGTCCTCGGCATAATCGCGAATGTTGTGAACCCGCACCGTAATCGCACCGCTTTTCTGCGCGCGACCGATCACGCTCTCAGCCAGCACCGTGCGTATCAGGTCGGGGAACAGCGTCATAATGTCAAACCGCATCATTGCTGTCATCCTCCCCCAAAAGCCCCGGAATCGGGCGGATGTAAACCGCATCGTCCGGGTCGGTCTTCACGACAAACGCCGGAACAGCCGGAACCAGCGCAGTCTTGCCGCCGGTCAGCGTAACCGTGTAAAGATCAGCCGTCGCACCGGGCGTCACATCGGTCAGCGTGCCAAGCACCGCGCCCGTGTCGGCATGGCGCACCGGCGTGCCGATGAGATCGGCAATGAAGAACGCCCCGGACGCCAGCGGCAGCTCGTCTCTTGCCGCAAAAACGGTCACCCCGCGCAGGCGGTTTGCCGCTTCCTCGCCCGCAATGCCCTCCAGTTCGGCAATCACGAACTGCCGGAACACCGAGGCATGCAGCACGCGGCGGGGCTGGTAACGCTCCCCCTCCCGGAACCAAAGCGTCTTCAGCCCAGCCAGAACCGCCGGACTGTCGCAATAGGACTCCAGCTTGACCGCGCCGCGGAAACCGTGAATGTTGATAATCTTTCCGCACTCCAGATATGGTTGTTTCATCGTGTCCTCCCAAAGGCAGCGGCGCTGCCTGATCCGCTCAAACCGAGCCGTGGAATCCTGCGCCTCCTGCGGGGAGCTGGACGGACGCCTCAGCTGGTGTGTTCTGTTGTTCTGCTCTGATAGTATACCACAAAAACGCGAAAATTGCAACCGGTCTGCGCGTTTTCGGGCTTTGAAAGCAGAAAAAAAGCAGCCCGGCGCAAAAATTTACAAAATATCCATTGTATCCGTGCCGCCGATGCGGTATAATAATGGAAATGTTGCAAATCGGAGGAAAAATCAATGCTCAACGCAATTGCTTTGTTCATGGACGGCGCAAGCACAGGCTCCGGCGTCGGCGGTACGGTCACGATGGTCGTGATGCTGGTTCTGATGGTGGGTGTCTTCTATTTTGTCGGTATCCGCCCGCAGAAAAAGCAGGAAAAGAAAAACAACGAGATGCGCAACGCGCTGACGGTTGGCGATGAAGTGACAACCATCGGCGGCATCATCGGCAAGGTTGTCAGCATCAAGGACGAAACCTGTGTCATCGCAACCTCGCATGACAACACCAAGATTCGCATTCTCAAAAGCGCGATCAGCCGTGTGGATGTGAAGGCTGAAGACGCGGTTGACTGAACCCAACTGACATAAAACAGGCTCCGGCAGCATAATCTGGTAACAGAAATGCCGCCGGAGCCTGTTTTTTCTCCGGCAGAAGGGAGAAGATCATGACACGTACCCATGCAAAAAAAGCCGCAAAACCGCAGGAGGCGAGCTTTTTGCAAAAAGCGCTGCGGGCATTCCTGTGGACGCTTGCCGTCGGCGCCGGAACCGTGCTTGTCGGGGCGCTGATTGCCGCATTCCTGCCCGACCCAGACCCGGCAACCGCGCCGCTGGGGCTGGCTGCCGCACTGCTGACCGCACTGACCGGCGGCATCATTGCCGGACGAATCCACCGCGCAGCGCCTGCGCTCTGCGGGCTGACCA
>USMO01000242.1 GCA_900555785.1 uncultured Eubacteriales bacterium
TTCACCCCGCGCGCGTGCGCAAGCCGGACCGCAGCCCGCAGCCCGGTCTCGTCAAAATTGGCTGCCCGTGCCCGGGCGTTGAAGCCGGTACCGCCCAGATATACAGCATCAGCCCCGCCTTCCAGCGCCGCTTCCAACGACGCCTCGGAACCAGCGGGGCATAAAAGCTCGGGTCTTCTGTTTGTTTCCGTCATGCGGATCAGACATCCTCGAAGGTCAGCAGGTCGAACATCGTGCCGACAGAGGTCTTCTTCGGCTTCTTGTCCTTCTTTGTGTCATGTGCAAAGACGCTGTCATCCTTCTCCTCTGCAACGGCAGGAACCGCTGCTGCGGGCGCTTCGACCGGCGACGGATCGCTTGCGGGCATCTCTGCCTCGGCTGCGTGCTCCGGCTCGTCGGAGCCTTCTGCCGTCTGCTTGTCGGGGAACTGCTTCGGGACATACTTGACCCGTGCAGGCGCCTCTGCCTTTGCTTCTTCCTTCATGCCGACAGCTGCCGCGCGATCCAGAATCGACTGCATAACCGCTGCATCCTTGCGGAGCCGGTCAATCTCTTCTTGCATGGATTCCACCGTCTTTTTCAGCTTCTCGTTTTCCCCTGCGAACCGGAAAGCGTCCTTTTCCACCTTCTTGAACGCCTCCTGCATTGCAATCCGCTCCGAGCAGTAGGACAGAGCGCAAAGGATTGCCGCCTCGTTCTTGGTGCATCTCGGGCTGTGCAGATTGATGTCGCGCATGCGGCGGTCCAGAATCCCGACGATGTTCTCAACCTCATCCGGAGATGCATCGCTGACGATGTTCAGCTCCATATCCGCAACTGTAATGGTGTACTTCTGTTTCATGTTTGATCAGATCCTTTCTGAAACGGTTCGAAAAATCTGCTTCTATTATACAATAAAAAAACGACTTTGAAAAGGGCTTTTTTCAAAAAAAATAAAATTTTTTCAGATTTTTCCCGTTTTTTCGTCCGGAAGCCGCACCCGGAGGCAGTTTTTTCCCCACCTCGGGCAAAAAAGTTCCCGCAAGCCCTTGCAACCGCCGCCGGGTTATGGTATAATAAACAAAAGGATTTCCACAGCCGGGCGCAGGCGCTCCGGGCTGCAAAATCATGGTTGAGATCTTTTCCAACAACAGAAAGGAACCGGAATATGAAAACAACAGAACTGAAGGCGGCACTTGCCGGCACGGCGCTGGACAGCCGTTTTTGCGAAATCTACGGCGCGGACAAGCTCGCCGCGCAGAAGGCACGGTATCTGCACGCCGTGGAAGAATTTGAGGCGCTCTACGGCACCGACCGCGATGCGGCGCTCTACTCGGTTGCGGGCAGAAGCGAACTCTCCGGCAACCATACCGACCACAACCACGGCTGCGTAATTGCTGCGTCCATTGACCTGGACATCATCGCCGTTGCGGCAAAGGCGGCAGGCTCGACCGTCCGCATCAAGAGCGAAGGCTTCCCGGAGGACACCGTCGATTTCGACGTTTACAACGCCCCGGACCCCGCATGCTACGAAAAATCCGCGTCGCTCATTGCCGGCATGGTTGCCGGGTTCCGCAAGGAGGGGCTGGCGGTCGGCGGCTTTGATGCTTACACCACCTCCAACGTCCTCAAAGGCTCCGGCATCTCCTCCTCGGCTGCGTTCGAGGATATGGTCGGCAACATTCTCAATTACGAATACAACGGCGGCAAGGTCAGCAACGTCGAAATCGCCAAGCTGGCGCAGTACGCCGAAAACCGATTCTTCGGCAAGCCCTGCGGTCTGATGGACCAGATGGCATGCGCGGTCGGCGGCATCATTGCCATCGATTTCCGCGACCCGTCCGCGCCGGTGATTGAAACGACCGACTTCGACCTGACCAAAGCCGGCTACAATCTCTGCATTGTCAACACCGGCGGCAACCATGCCGATCTGACCGGCGACTATGCGTCGGTCCCTGCCGAGATGAAGGCAGTCGCGGCGCATTTCGGAAAAGCGGTGCTGCGCGAGGTGGACGAGCAGGCGGTCATGGACGCCATTCCCGCGCTGCGCGAGGAGGTCGGCGACCGCGCCATCCTGCGTGCGCTCCATTTCTTTGCCGAAAACCGCCGCGTTGCCGCGCAGAAAGCAGCGCTGCAGTCGGGTGACCTGGACACCTTCTTTGCAAACGTCATTGCGTCCGGGCGGTCCTCCTTCTGCTATCTGCAGAATGTTTACACCACGAAAAACGTTGCCGAGCAGGGGCTTTCGCTGGCACTG
>USMO01000243.1 GCA_900555785.1 uncultured Eubacteriales bacterium
CCCCAGAGCGGGATGCCGCAGGGCTCGGTGTCGTAGAGGATGCTCCGTGCCCGGTCGCAGGCGTAGGTGCGCGGGTTGTTCTTCTGCGCGCGGATGGCGTCGCATTGCAGCCCTTTTTCGCTCTCCACGTATTTGGCAGACAGCAGACCGTCCGCGTCCCGGACCGGCGCGAGCAGAATTTCCTGCATCAGCTCCGGAATGCCGGTGAGGAGGTCTTTCCCGCCGTCCGGCAGGTAGGAACCGTCCAGCAGGCTGGCGGTAAAGCCGACGATCAGCAGGTTGCCGCGATAGGAGGAGCGGACCGAAAAGCCGGCGCCCCAGAGCCAATCGAGGCGGCGGCTGATTGCAGACAGGGTGGGGTAGTGCCGGGTCCCGCGGCGCAGGACCGACAGAAGCAGCGGTGCCAGGCAGGCGCTCTCTCGGTCGATCGGCATTGCCGAAAGGAAGGAGAAGAGCCCGGTTTTAAAGCGGTCGGTCCGGATGTGGCAGACCTTTGCCGCGCTCCCCGCATTTGTGACGTTCGGTGTCATGTTTTCTCCGTTTCATCTTTCCGTTTATTCATCTTATATCATACACCATTTTCCCGATTTTTGCAACACCTTTTTCCGAAAAAAAGAAAAAAGCCCCGGAGGGAAGACCTCGGGGCGCCGCCCCGAACCCCGCTTAGGGGCTTCTTTCGGTGAGAAGCAACGCTGCGCTACTGACTGGTTGCTGCGCAACCAGTCACCCCTAAGAACCCAAGAACTTCACCGCACAGGGCAACCGGATAGTAGGACGTAAGCGTTTTTATGTGCTGCGAATCCGGTTGCCCTGTGCGGTGAAGTTTCGGGCTCTTCGAGCCCGCTTCGAAGGGAGGCTCCTAACGGGATTTGGGTGGGTCCCCGAGGTCCCGCCTTTGCTTCGCTCGGCGGGGGAGTAATGGCTGATACGGGTTAAACAACACTATCTAAGACGAATATAAGCTGTATATCTCACGCATCGAATAGCCTTTCGTGTCATCTCAGAGCAAGGCACCTTCGGTGCCGAGTCGAACCCCGAAGGGGCGCCAGCAGGCGGGATCTCCGATATTTAGAGGTATTGCAGTTCCAACTATCTACGATGGATAAAATTTGCATATCCCCCGCCCAATCTCCCCACACGCCCCTCATTAAAAGTTTTTGAAGATTCCAAAGAAACTTTTTTCAAAAAGTTTCTTTGGTGGGTTCGGGCAAAGCCCGAGGTCTTCCACCCGAGTTCTTACTTTCATACATAAATCGCCGGAAAGCGTGCAAAATAAGGGCAGTGATTTCATACGGAGGGAAATATGAAAAATCAAAAGATGATTTGGACGATTTGCGGGACCGCCGGCGGGCTGGCGGTGATTGGCGTGGGAGCGGCATTGGTCTGGAACAGCCGGCAGATGAAGCTCTGGCGCATGAGCCGGTGCGCGGAAAAGGTTCTGTACCGCACCGGTGCGATGCTCCAATCCATTGCAACGGCGGGGAGCCAGAGCATGCGGTGACGAAAGCGGTGCTGCCCGGTCCGGGTGGCGCCGCTCTTTTGGTATTGTGGAGTCTGCCGGTTTTGACCATACAAACAGATTTTACCAGTTTTCGCACATGATGCATGGCCTGCCGGATCCCGGCAACAATAGGGCTATCGATTCTGCGCAGGACCGGCTGCTGCGGCTCGGAAAAAATGGATTTTCGCATACAAATTGTCTGTCATGAAATCCGGCCGAACGGTGCAGATTAAGTAGCGGCAAGCAAGCTGACAAGCGACGGGCAAAACAGTCCCCGGCGGCAGGCAAGCGTGCCAAACTTGGAAAGGGAATGTGATCGGAATGAAAAAACAGATTCGGAAGCTCCTGTGGTGCCTGTCGCTTGCGGCGTGTGCATGGCTTTCCTGCGTCCCGGCAGGCGCATGGCAGGGGGGACCGCGGGAAGGAATTGGAATGATGCAGCAGCCATCCGTTCCGGCGTTCGGAAGCGTCCCGTGCGGAGAAACGGTTCCGTGTGCGGCGGTCGGCATGACCGGCGCAGACCTGGCATGCCTGGATGCCGAAAGCCTGGAGGGGTTGACGCTCGCGCCCGGCGGGATGCCGTTTGGCGTGCGGTTTCTGACCGACGGGGTAACGGTTGTCGGCTTCTGCGACATCGACCAGAACGGAAAGAAGGTCAACCCGGCGGCTGCGGCGGGGCTGAAGCTGCGGGATACGATCCTGCGCGTCGGGGGCGAGCCGCTCAGCGG
>USMO01000244.1 GCA_900555785.1 uncultured Eubacteriales bacterium
GATGCCAGCTGTCGGCATCCAGCACCAGCACGCGCGGCTTTTCCCGCGCCGCCTGCTCTTCAATCCGCGCATACGCCGCCTCGGCAATGCGGTTTTCCTCTGCCTGGCGCTCGCTGTTGAGATTGCAAAGCTCCTCGGCAACCGCCCGCGCCTGCTCCGGGCTGTCCGACAGCAGCAGATCGACCGCAACCGTCGCGTCACCCATTCTTCCGGCGGCGTTCATGCGCGGCGCAATGCCAAAGCCGATGAAGGTGGAATTGACCTTCCGCACCGCCCTGCCCTTGCCGCTCGCGGCTTCCATCAGGGCAGCAATCCCCAGGCGCGGCTCGCGGTTGATGCGCGACAGACCGTAACTGACAATCAGCCGGTTTTCGTCCACAATCGGCATCACGTCCGCAACCGTCCCAATGGCAACCAGGTCCGCATAATCATGGCAGATTCGCCGGACGGCAGCAGCGTCACTGCTCCCCTCCCGTCGTGCCCGGGTAATCTCCATCGCCGACACCAGCTTGAAGACCACCCCAACACCGG
Organism: uncultured Eubacteriales bacterium; assembly: GCA_900555785.1. Taxonomy (GTDB): domain Bacteria; phylum Bacillota; class Clostridia; order Oscillospirales; family CAG-272; genus UMGS1865. The sequence goes on from USMO01000244.1 coordinate 532, forward strand.
CAAGCTCCTTGAAGGGGTATGCATCGTCCGGGCGGTGCGGATTGACCGCCGCGCAGCCGTCCGGCAGCGTTTCCCGACAGGCATGGTGATCGGTCACAACCGTCTCAATCCCGCATTCCTTTGCGTATGCCACCTCGTCAACCGCCGTAATGCCGGTGTCAACGGTAATCATCAGCCGAACGCCCTTGTCCGCCAGCCGGTCAATCGCGCCGCGCGACAGGCCGTAGCCCTCATGCAGACGGCTCGGGATGTAATACTGCACGTCAGCGCCGCGTTCCCGCAGGTAGAGGTAAAGCAGACTGGTGGAGGTCACGCCGTCCACATCGTAGTCGCCGTAAATGGCAATCCGCTCCCCCGCCGCCAGCGCCGCTTCAATCCGCTCCACGGCTTTCGTCATGTCGCGCATGGCGAACGCATCGTGAAACCGGGTGTCCTCCAGGTGCAGGAACCGGTTTGCGTCCCCGGCGGTCTTCAGCCCCCGGTTCCAAAGCAGCTTTGCCGCAGTCTCCGAGCATCCCAGCTCTGCCGCCAGCGCCGCAGTTACCCGTTCGGCATCCGGGTCGCCAGCCGGATAGTGGACCGTCCACTTTTTTCGCCTTTTTTCCATTCCGTTCTGTTCCACGGGATACTCCTTTCTGAAGACCTTGAACTTTGGATAACAGCCGCCGATGCTCGACAAGTGTAGCGATTAAATGACAGGCAGAATTTCAGCTGCCACTTAATGACCACTTTCACAAAATCTCAGTAATCACCGCGTCGGGCGGGCGGCGTTTGAGGGCATCGGACAGGAACCGCAAGCCCGCAAAACAGAGGATAAACCCAATCCCAGCCCCCGCCGCTTGCCAGGCAACGCTGTCAGTCAAAGCATGCGCAATCGCAAAGCCCGCAGCCGTTGTGCCCAGCGGCAGCAGAAACACCGCAGCTGCCCAGAGCAGGACCCGCGATGCCGGGCTTTCAATCCGAACGCGGTCCCCCGGCTTGGCGCCAAGCGGATTCCGCACCCGTGCGCGTGTCGCCCGGCTGTTCTCTCCACCCATCAGCGTGCAGACCGAGCAACCGCCTTCCGCGCTCTTATGGCAGCCCTCGCACGCCGAGGTCCGCCGGACCTCTACCGTCGCGCAGTCCCCAGCCGCCGCAACCACGTATCCAACACTTTCCACAAGCTGACGCTCCTTTCTAAGCTCTCGGAACTAAGAGGCGATTTTCAAATCAAATCATTTGCAGTAAAAGTTCTTGGAGTTCTTAGAACCTTCTCTCAAGAAGGTTCTAAGCAGGGTTCGGGGCAGCGCCCCGAGGTCTTACCCCTCCAGCGGCTTGAAGCGGGACATGATCGCCTGAGCGGCGCGCATGCCGTCAACGGCGGCGCTGGTGATGCCACCGGCATAACCGGCACCCTCGCCGCAGGGGTATAGATTGGCGTGTCCGAGCGCACAAAGAGTCTCCGGGTCGCGCAAAATCCGAACCGGAGCAGAGGTCCGCGTCTCGGCAGCCGTCAGAATTGCGGATGCCCGATCGTAGCCTTCAATCCTGCCGGCAAAACAGCGCAGCGCATAGCGCAGGGAGTCGCTGATCTCGGACGGAAAGACCGAGGCAAGATCGGCAGGGCGTACCCTCCCCCCGCGATAGGTTGGCAGAATGTCGGTCGGCTCGCTGCCGCGAAAACCGGTCAGAAGG
>USMO01000245.1 GCA_900555785.1 uncultured Eubacteriales bacterium
TGGTGGGGCGTAACCGCTCTTTTTGCCTCTTTGTCAATAGTTGGGGTGGAAAACTGTTTCTGCACCTTCTATCAGACGGTTGATGTCGGGAACTTTTCCCGATACACCAGAACCCCGGTGTTCTCCATGTCGGTCAGCTCCCCGGCATTCATGTCATCGGAATCCAAAGAATCGGCATTCTCTGCATTGCTTGAATCGACAGACTCGGAAGAAGTACCGAGCGCCGAACCGCCGACCGTTTTGTCAGCCTCCGCCGAGCCGGACTTCCCGTCACTGACAGAGGGCCGGAAAGCGCTGCCTTTCAAGCCCTTGCCGACCTCCGCATCAAACCAATCCCTGCGACCGTCTCCATGCCCTGATCCATTCCTTTGACCGCTTCCGTAACCTTTTGTGCCATTTTTGCAATGCCCTCCTTTGATTTTTTCTGTTCTACAACACAGCCGGGGTTCCTTTTTTGCGGATGCCCCTTGACAAATTCGCGAAAATGTGATATAATAAAACAAATGATGCAAAACGATTGATTTATAAAGGAGAGGATAGAAGGATGCCGCCGAAACCGAAGTTTACAAGGGAAGAAGTGGTGGAGGCTGCGCTGCGGCTGATCAGCGAAAAGGGGACGGATGCTCTGACCGCACGGGAGTTGGGCGAGCGGCTGGGCAGTTCGGCAAGACCGATTTTTACGACCTTCCGCAACATGGAGGAGCTGATGGGTGAGGTCCGCAAAGCCGCCATGCAGAAATACGAGGCGTTTGTCGGGGATGCGGTACACTACACGCCGGTGTTCAAGCGGTTCGGCACGCAGATGATTCGGTTTGCGACCGAGGAGCCGAAGCTGTTTCAGCTGCTGTTCATGCGGGAGAACGACGCTTCGGCAACCTTTTCGTCGCTTGCTGCGTTTCTGGGACCGACGCGCGGGCTTTGCATTGACGCCATTGTGCAGGATTACGGGTTGGCGCCCGATGAAGCGGATGCTTTCTTTGAGCACATGTGGGTCTTTACCTACGGCTTATCGGTTCTGTGCGCGACCGGGATGTGCCGGTTTGGTGAAGAAGAGGTCTGCGCGATTCTCGGGCGGGAGTTCTTGGGCATGATGACCCTGATGAAGCACGGCAACTGGAACGCTCCCACGCCCAGTCCCGTGCCCCAAAACAGCTGAAAACAGCCAAAATTTCTCAAGTGCAACCCGCAGTTGACACGTACCGCGAAAACGTCTATACAAAATCTGCACACGCGAAAAAACAAGCAATAAAATCCCCTTAGTGAAAGTTCTTGGAGTTCTTAGAACCTTCTTTCAAGAAGGTTCTAAGTGGGTTTGGGCAAAGCCCAAGGTCTTAAGACCGCGCGGGAACGGACAGCCGAGATACAGCTGGATGGTCTGGGCAATTGCCGGCGTGCTGTATGCAGCGGTCGTGGCGGTTGTGGAAGAGGTCGAGCAGAGAATACAGGGAGGAGATAAACCATGAAAAAATGGGGGTGGATCGGCATGATCGGCGTTTTGGCAAGCCTGCTTTCCGGCTGCTTTTTCGGCGGCGGGGCAGTGACGGGCGGGACCTACGAGGACGCAGTGCAGTACCGCACCGGGGCGTTTACCTATCAGGCGGCAGAGGTCCGCGAGGTGCGCGTCAACTGGCACAGCGGCAGCGTGACGCTGAAGCAGACCGGGGGCGAGCAGCTGTCGGTCAGCGAAAGCGGCACGAACCTGACCGAGGAAAAGGCGCTGCATTGGCTGCTGCAGGACGGCGTGCTCTATGTGGAGTTCTGCGCGTCCGGCTACAGCGGGCAGTTCTCCGGGTCGGATAAGCGGCTGACGGTGGAGGTGCCGGAAGGACTGACGCTTGCGGTTACTACTACCAGCGCGGGCATTTCGGCAGACCTTGGCAAACAGAAGCAGGTGCTGCTGCAGTCGACATCGGGGACAATTGAAGTCGGCAGCGTGACGGCAGAGGAGGTGCGCCTGGAAACGACCTCCGGCGGCATCCATGCGGAATTGGCAGAGGGGGACCGCGTTGCGGCAATTTCTACGTCCGGCGCAATCAGGCTGGATGAGATTCGCGCGCGGGAGACGGTTCGGTTGACCAGCACCAGCGGCGGCATCCAGGT
>USMO01000246.1 GCA_900555785.1 uncultured Eubacteriales bacterium
AAGCTCTCCGGCGGGCAGAAGCAGCGCACGGTCATTGCGCGGGCGCTGGCGAAGGACAGCCCGATCATCCTTGCCGACGAGCCGACGGGAAACCTGGACTCGGCAACCGGAAAGGAGATCATCGAACTGCTGCGCGAGGTCTCAAAGGACAAACTTGTCATCGTCGTAACGCATAACTTCGAGCAGGTCGAATACTGCGCCACGCGACACATCCGCATCTATGACGGCGCGGTTGAATCGGACCACGTTGTAAAGGAACCGGAGCCGGTCACCCCCGGCAAGACGGCAGAACTGCCGACGCGCGGTGCCCGTGCATGGCACGGCGGGCAGGTGCTGGGGCGGGCGATGTTCTCCTCCCGCCCGAAGCTGACCGTGTTCATGTGCCTGCTGCTGACAGTCGGCATGCTGGGGCTGTTCTTTGCAACCTCCATGTTCGACACCATGAACGAACTGTTTGAGCCGACCCGGATGTTCCGCTACATCCCCGGGCGGGTGGTCCTGACCCGGCAGAACGGAGCCGTGATCAGCGATGCGGAGCTGGAGAAGCTGGCGGCGGACTACGGCGCGAAATCCTGGCTGCATTACGATAAAATGCTCGATAACGGCAGTGCGTATGTCTGGGACAATGTGACCGGAAAGGGCACGGCCGTGCGCTATACCTGCGGCGAAACGGTCAAGGGAACGGTCTACGGCCGTTACCCAACCGCAAACGACGAAGTCTTCCTCTACGTGCCGATCTTCCTGAAATCCGTATACGGGACCGACCCGGAGGCAACCGGCAAAACGGTAATCGGTGACTACCGCGTGGTCGGCGTTGCCTACTATTACGACAACACCAAGGACGGCAAGGCAATCTTTACCGAAGCCGGCTACCTGCAGCAGCTGAGCCAGGCAACGCTGCTGGAAGGTGCCGAGACCCTGGCGCAGGTCACGTTTTCGGACGGCGAGACCGGTACGGTCAAGTCGATCCGGATCGACAACAAGCTGGAGAGCGGCAAATTCGCGCTCGGGCTGATGGCAAACGAGAAGACCGTGACCGGGCTGCGGCTTTATTCCAACTATTACAGCTATGATGACTGGACCGGCACGCACGGGCAGCAAAACTCCCGCACCTGGGATATAGATCTCTCGCTCAGGACCTACAGCGCGAATGTGGACCGCTACGCAGAGGAACTGGTGCTCAGCACCGGGTTGGCAAACGAACTGGCAACCGAATACCTGGCGCTCTCTTACCGGCAGGCATCGCTGTTTTTTGAGAACGACCGGCAGGCAAAGGCGGCAGCGGAAAAGCTGAACGCGGCGGGCTACCTGGCGGTGACCTCCGACACGACCTATTCTCCGGACCCGGCAGCCACGATCCTGTCCACTGTCCTTGCCATATTCATGCTGTTCGGCTGGCTACTGGATGTTGTGTTTATCGCATTTTTCGTCAACCTCTGCTCGTCACGCACCATTGAGACCTTCCGGGGTGAGCTTGCCGTCATGCGGTCGATGGGCATTCCGGTGAAAGTCATCCGGGTGGCAATGTATGTCCGGATGCTGCTGTCGCTGATTCCCGCGCTTGTGTGCCTGGCGCTCTGCGCGGCGCTGATTTATACGGTCCCGCAGGCAAACGCGCTGTTCCCGTATCTGCACGCATGGCAGTACATAATCCTGTGCGTCGGTATGCTGCTGGTCACGGTCCGTGTGACGCATAAGCAGATCCGGCGGCTGTTCCGGCAGAGCGTCAAGAAAGCCTTGAAGGGAGGGGATGCGGAATGATTCGGATTGAGCATCTGAACAAGTTTTTTAACAAGGGCAAGCAGAACGAAATCCACGTGGTCAACGATGTCAGTCTGGAGCTGCCCGAGCGCGGCATGGTTGCCATTTTCGGGCGCAGCGGCTGCGGCAAGACCACGCTGCTCAATGTCATCGGCGGTCTGGACGGCTTTTCGGGCGGCAGCCTGACGGTTGACGGGCAGGACATCCGCACGGATACCGATGCGCTGCGCAACCGCGAGATGGGGTATATCTTCCAGAATTACAACCTCAACAAGAGCGAATCCTGCTTTGACAACGTTGCGGACGCGCTGCGCCTGTGCGGCATGCCGGAG
>USMO01000247.1 GCA_900555785.1 uncultured Eubacteriales bacterium
GGTCGATGCGCCGATGTCCAGCGCCCGCCAGCCCGCAGGGTTCAGACCGAATGCCGAAAGCGCTGCCTCCAGCTTCTCTCCGCCCCGGCTGACATACCGGGCGGGATCGCGGACCTCAACCCGGTGGATCCCGTCACCGACCTCCTCGGACGCGCGCCGCACGGTCCTGCCGTCCACGGTCACAAAGCCGCTCCGAATCAGCTGCTTTGCCCGCTCCCGGCTGTGCGTATAGCCCCCCGAGACCAGAAAAACATCCACCCGCATCGCTCAGACCCCGAACGCCGGAATCAGCTGCAACAGCAGCGCAACCGTAACCCCGAGCACCGCGCCGCAGATAACCTGCAGCGGGGTATGTCCGATCAGCTCCCGGAAATGGTCGGGCAGCTGGGTCTTGTCCTTTTCGGTAAACACGCGGGTCAGCAGCGTGTTCAGAGCCTGCGACTGCTTGCCGGTCTCCCGCCGGACGCCGACCGCATCGGTGATGACCACCACGCACAGCAGCGCGCTGATGGCAAACCCGCGTGAGGAGAAACCGTCACTCACGGCAAACGCCGTGCAGAGCGCGCAAACCGACGCCGTGTGCGAGGAGGGCATGCCGCCGGTCCCGAACAGCATCGCATGAATCGAGAACTTCCGCTGCCGGAAGATGCCCGTAAAAATCTTGATAAACTGCGCCAGGAACCAAGCCCCGATGGCGCTGACAACCCAATAATTCGTGAAAAAATCCCTGATAGCCTGTCCCATTATTTCTCCCTTTTGAGCAGCCACTCCGCAAGCGCAATCAGTGCCTCGCTTGCCGGATACCGCCGGATTGCGCCGCAAGCATCGGCGGTCAGCCGCTCCGCGTAAAATTCCGCTTCTTCCATCGTGCAGAACGACAGAAACGTGTTCTTGTGATGCGCCTCGTCCACATGCGTGTGCTTGCCGAGTTTTGCCTCGTCGCCGCGCCGGTCGAGAATATCGTCCACGATCTGAAAGACCAGACCGATGTTCTCGGCGTATTTGACCACATGCTCCATCGCCGGGTCGTCCATCCGCACACCGGCGGCCAGCGCCCCCATGACCGATGCCGCACTGATGAGCGCGCCGGTTTTAAGCGACTGCAACCGCAGAATCTCGTCCTGCGAAAGCTGCCGCTTCTCGCCCTCAAGGTCCATAATCTGCCCGCCGATCATGCCGTAGCGCCCCGCGCAACCGGCAAGGTAGGCAACTGCCATTGCGGAAATTTCCGCCCCTGCCGCCGTGTTGGTTGCAGCCGCCTCGAATGCGCCGGTCAGCAGCGCGTCTCCCGCCAGCACCGCAACGCCCTCGCCGAACACCCTGTGGTTGGTCGGCTTGCCACGCCGCAGGTCATCGTTATCCATGCAGGGCAGGTCGTCGTGAATCAGCGAATAGGTATGCACCATCTCAACAGCGCAGGCAAACGGCAGCGCCGCCTCCTCTTCCCCGCCGAACATCCGGCAGAACTCCAGCACCAGCGTCGGACGGATGCGCTTGCCGCCCGCAAACAGGCTGTAGCGCTCGGCATCCAGCAGGCGCTGCAGGTCGGGATCATCGGTGTAATAGCCCCGCAAGGCGTTCTCGGTCAGCGTTGCATTGCGGTGCAGCAGCAGCTCCAATACCTCATTCGTCACGGTCATTTCCCTCCTGTTCAAAATCAACCAGCGCCAGCTTGCCGTCCGGCTGTGCCTGCAGCATCTTCACGGTCTGCTCCGCTTCGTCCAGCCGCTTCGTGCAGGCACGTACCAGCGTAATGCCTTCCCCGTAGAGCTTCAGCGACTCGTCCAGATCCGCGTCTCCCGCGTCCAGCTTCTGCACAATCTCATCGATGCGCGCCATCCGGTCCTCAAATTTCATGTTTTTCGTTGCCATATTCAGTCCTTTCCGTCCGAACGGCTGCTCACGCAAGCCGTCAGCGTCCCGTCCGACAGACGGATCCCGATCTCATCGCCAACTGCCGCATCCGCCGCATGCGTCAGCGTTTTTTCATCTTTGGTTACCACCGCATAGCCCCGCGCCAGCACGGTCAGCGGGTTCAGCGCTTCCAGCCTTGCGCATTCCCGCGCAAGTTCGGTCCGCAGCCTCTCCAG
>USMO01000248.1 GCA_900555785.1 uncultured Eubacteriales bacterium
CTTGGGGCAGCGCCCCAAGGTCTTCTCCCCTCCTTTCATTTTACCCCGCCAAAGTGACAGACGGGTGACAAAAAGATTTTCTTGACTTTTAGGGGAAATCGGTGTATAATAGGAGTAAAAGAATCGGCATCGGAACAGGAAAGAGGAACAGAAAGATACATGGAACAAAGAAACATCCTCCCGCCGGAGGAGGTCGACGCGCAGGAGCGGTACATCCGGGCGGTGCGGGCGCACAACAACGCGGAAACAGAGGCAGGCGGCGCACGTCCGCGCGCATTCGTCCTGACCTTTGGCTGCCAGCAGAACGAGGCAGACAGCGAAAAACTGCGGGGGCTGGCGCGCGCAATGGGCTACGAGATCAGCGATAAGCCGGACGGTGCCGCGCTCATCGCCGTCAACACCTGCGCCATCCGCGAGCACGCCGAAAAGCGCGCGCTCTCCATCGTCGGGCAGTATAAACACCTCAAGGAGCAGAACCCCGACCTGATCATTGCCGTCTGCGGCTGCATGACCGCGCAGGCGCACCGCTGCGAGCAGCTGAAAAAGAGCTACCCCTATGTGGACATCGTGTTCGGTACCGCGTCCATCCATCGCTTTCCCGAATTCGTGGCAGAGCGCATGGGCGGCGCGCGCCGGAGATTTCAGCCCGCCGAGGAGAAGAATCTGGTTGCCGAGGGGTTGCCGATCGACCGTGAAAACGCTTACCGTGCATGGGTTTCCGTCATGTACGGCTGCAATAACTTCTGCTCCTATTGCATCGTCCCCTACGTGCGCGGGCGCGAGCGCAGCCGGACCAAAGAAGCCGTTTTTGCCGAGGTCAAAGAGTTGGTCGCGCGCGGCTACCGCGAGATTACCCTGCTGGGGCAGAACGTCAATTCCTACGGAAAGGACGCCGGATACCCCTACGATTTTGCCGACCTGCTCGCCGAACTGGACACCATTCCCGGCGACTACGTGCTGCGTTTTATGACCAGCCACCCGAAGGACGCCAGCCGCAAGCTGATAGACGTCATGGCGGCGTCAACCCATGTGGCACATCAGTTCCACCTGCCGATGCAGTCGGGCAGCGACCGCATCCTGCGCATCATGAACCGCCACTACGACACCGCGCAATATCTCGCCACGGTCGACTACATGCGCGAAAAAATGCCCGACGTCACCCTGACTTCCGACATCATTGTCGGCTTCCCGGGCGAGACCGAAGAGGATTTCGCCGGCACGCTGGACATGCTGCGGCGCGTGCGCTTTGACATGCTCTATTCCTTCATCTACTCCCCCCGCAAAGGCACTCCTGCCGCCGAAATGCCCGACCGGATTCCCAAGCCCGTGCAGCAGGAACGCTTTGACCGGCTGCTGGCGCTCCAGGGCGAGATCGGCGCCGGGAAAAACGCCGCGCTGGTGGGCAAAACGCTGCGCGTCCTCTGCGACGGGGTCAGCAAGAACAACCCCGCGCTGCTCTCCGGCAGGACCGACGGCTACAAGATTGTATTTTTCCCCGGCAACCCGGACAGCGCCGGAACCTTCGTCCGCGTCCGGATTGACCGCACCGACGCATTTGCGCTCTACGGTACCAAAATTTCAGATTAACGGAGATTACCCATGGCAGAAACCATTCACGTATTTGAACTTGCCGCCTCACTCGGCCGCGCACTCAAAACAGACGACCGCATGGTCCGCTTCGAAGCCGCCAAGCAGGCTTACGATGCCGACCCCCAGCTTAAGGCTTACCTGACCGAATACGAAGTCCAGCAGAAGGCGATGCAGAGCGAAATGTCCAAACCCGAGCAGGACACCCACCTCCTGGCGATGATTCGCGAGCGCATTGACGTTCTCTATCGCCTGATCAACGAAAATCCCACCTTCGCCGAGCTGAACCGCTCCCAACAGGCGGTCAATGACCTGATGAACCGCATCAATCAAACCATCATGTTCGAGATCACCGGCGAAGCCCCCTCTTCCTGCACCCACGACTGCTCCACCTGCGGCGGGTGCCACTGAAGGGCGAAGACCTCGGGGCGCTGCCCCGAA
>USMO01000249.1 GCA_900555785.1 uncultured Eubacteriales bacterium
CGCCTGCGTCCCCGCAGAGAAATTCCGCGTTCGCAATCCCGTTGCGCGCGGCGTTTTCCCGGGCGCATTCCACCGCACCGGGCACGATTTCCAGCCCCAGCACCTGCGCTGCACGGTCTGCCATCGTCAGCCCGATGGTCCCGATTCCGCAGTACAGGTCAATCAGCCGCTCCCGCCCGGTCAGCCCTGCGCGCTCCTTCGCCAGCCCGTAAAGCAGCTCGCATGCGTCATGGTTGACCTGATAGAACGACTCCGGCGAAATGCGGAACTCCAGCCCGCACAGGCGGTCGGTCAGGTACGGCTTTCCGGCAAGCAGCCGGTAACGTTCGCCCAGCACCACGTTGGTCCGCGCGGTGTTCGCATTGATCAGCACCCCGGCAATTTCCGGATACCGCCCGGTCAGCAGGCTTGCAAAAGCGTCCTCCTGCGGCAGGCGCTCCCCGTTCAGGACCAGGCAGACCAGCACCTCGCCGGTCGCCTCTCCGCGCCGCAGATACAGGTGCCGGACCAGCCCGGAACCGGTCACCTCATCGTAAGCCGGAATCCCGTTTTCCCTGAGAAAACGCATGACGTCCTGCGAAATACGCCCGAAAACAGCCGGCTGCAGGCGGCATTGCGCAGCCGGGACCAACCGGTGCGACGCGCCCGCAAAAAAGCCGATTTGCGGCTCCCCGGTCTTCGGGTCTGGCAGAATCGGATACTGCGCCTTGTTGCGGTAGCCCTCGGTCTTTCCGGTCGTGCGGACCGGCTGCACCTCTGCCGTCACCCCTGCCTTGCGGAAGGCGTTTTCGACGTAGGAGCGCTTCAGTTCCAGCTCATGCGCGTAGGTGATATGCCGGTACACGCAGCCCCCGCATGCCGGGTAGGAGGGGCAATCCGGCTGGCAGCGGTTCGGGGACGGCTCCCCCACCTCGCCGCACAGCGCAACCAGGTAGCTTTTGGTCACCTTAATGACCTTCGCCGTGACCTCCTCGCCGACAACGCCGCCGCGCACGAAGACGGTCAGCCCGTCCAGATGCCCAACGCCGTAGCCAAGATTGTTCATGTCCTCAATCCGGACGCGCACGGTCTCATTCTTGCGCATCAGACGTAAAATTCCTTTCCGGTCTCCAGGCAGAGGCAGCCGAGTCTGCCGCCCTCCGCAACGCCGCAATCCAGGAAAATGCTGCCCTCGCCGCGCTCGATTTTTCCGCTTTTCGTGCGGACATGTCCGACAATCAGCGTTTTGCCCTCCACCAGCGGGTATTCCGCATCGGGAACCTCCGAGAAGAAATCCTCGGGCTGGTAGTCGTCCGGGTCGGTCCCGTTTTTGTAGCCCGCGATACCGGCATGGACCATCAGATAATCGGTCCCGCCAACCGTGAACTCCTCAAACAGCGGCAGCTCCCCCAGATAATCCAGCACGCCCTCGCGCTCGTCCCGGTCCAGCCCGCGAAAGGCATCCAGCGTCGGCTGCCCGCCGTCCTTCACCCAGGCGGTCATCTCGGCGATATAATCCGGGTCCGGCGCGCTGCCGGCACGCAGCATTTTGTCAAAGCCGTGCAGCATCCGCGCGGCAATATAGTCGTGATCCCCCGCAATCGGGTAGACGTTCAGACGGACGCTCAGGTCCCCCACCAGCTCCATGCCGCCTGCGCCGTAATCCACCAGGTCCCCGGCAATATAGAGAATGTCGTCGTCCTTGAGATCAATCAGCGAGAGCAGCGACAGAAATTTTTCGTATTCGCCATGAATATCCGATACCACATAGGTCATTTGTGTTTTTCCTCCTCAGATCAGGTCGGTGCGGTTGCTGTCAAAGCGGTCGACCGTCAGGCTCGGGTCAACCGACAGCAGCATGCCGCGGAGCGTCTCGGTCACCGGGTTCTCGGTGTGAAAATGTCCGGCGGCGATCAGATTCATCCCCAGCTCACGCGCATCGGACAGATGGTGATAGGCAAGCTCGCCGGTCAGGTAGGTGTCCGCGCCCGCAGCCAGCGCCGCAGGAACGTCATCCGAGCCGCTGCCGCCCA